>CAZCDN010000045.1:1929-4210 GCA_964497725.1 uncultured Candidatus Saccharibacteria bacterium
ATAGACAATTACGATAACCTACCAGAAGTTGCTATTTACACGAAAGCAAACATATTTAAATACATAACAAAAGAAGAATTTGATTTAATAAAAGACAGTAAAACTTTTACTCCAATACTTACACAAAAACACAAAACCCGCTTCCCTATTTGTTTCTATATAAACAATCTATACTACGAGATAAATAATTATTGGTATCTAAAGTCCCACCCTGCAAAAAGAAAATCTGAACTAGTAAAACTTTTAGGAATTAAAAATAAATTGTATTTAAAATTTGCTCCGGGTTCAAACTATATCGTTCCTAGAGAAAATATTTTAAAACATTCAAAAGAATTTTATATCAAACTTAGAGAGTTTTTAGCTTGGGATATATACCCTGGTGAAGCACAAATAATCGAACGTTCGCTTTATTATTTATGGTCACAAGAAAAATAATTAAATGATAATTACTGAAATCTACAATGGACAAGGACTTGGAAACCAACTTTGGTGCTATGTGGTCACGCGTGTAATTGCAAAAGACAAAGGATATGATTTTGGCATAATGCACCCTGAAAAATTTAAATGCCTTGATTTTATAGATTTAAACTTTGGAGAAAAAGTAACCGGTGGGAATGGTCCAGAGGGAGGCCCGCCCGACACTCTTCCTGATGGTATAAAGTATTACTACAGAGAAAAAGAAATTCTTCATCTAAAGACGGAAGCTGACATTCGGACTTATGACAAAAACCTTGTAAACATAGAAGATGATACAAAAATTGATGGCTATATGCAGGATGAAAACTATATAATCCATAGAAAAAATGAAATCAGAAACTGGCTAAAGGTAAAAGATGGTTTTGAAAATTTAAAATATTCAAAAGAAGATATTTGTATAATAAATTTTCGTGGTGGTGAGTACGTAAGTCATAGAGATATATTCTTACCGCAAAAGTATTGGGATAATGCTATAAAAAATATAAAAAAAATAAATCCAAAAATGGAGTTTATAGTAGTAACCGATGATGTTCTAGCTGCTCGGAAATTCTTTCCTAAATTTGAAATATCTCATGATTCAATTGGTAGCGACTATTCAATAATCAATAATGCATACTATTTAATTCTCTCTAATTCAAGCTTTGCTTTCTTCCCTGCCTGGCTAAATGAGAAAGTGAAAAAAGTAATCGCGCCAAAGTATTGGGCGAGACATAATATAAGTAATGGATACTGGTGCTTAGGTTACAACATTGTAAAGGATTGGCATTACATTGATAGATCTGGTGAAGTATTCAATTACGACCAATGTATTGAGGAAATAAATAATTATAAATTAAACAAATACAAAGACCTATCACCCAAAAACAAAACAAATGTTTGGTTTTTGGCCTATCGAGTAAAGAGAAAATTTAAAATAATTCTAAAAGATTTTAATAAAAAAATCTACTATTTCAAAGGTCCTATTTTAAATAAAATAAACTTTATTCTTTATAAGAATTTATCTTTATTAAAAACTAAATTTACAAATATAAATTCAAATAAAAACAGTAACGGTTCGATAAAAATTTATGATATTTTTACTTACAATGGGGAAAAAGAGATTTTAGATATTCGTCTTAACATACTCTATGATCACGTAGATCAATTTATAATAGTCGAAGCTCCTACTACTTTCTCTGGTCTTAAAAAACCTTTATACTTTAAAGAACAAGAAGTGTACTTTACTAAATTTGCAGATAAAATCAAATATTTTATTATCAATGACTATCCTAATGATATAGACATACTAAAACTGGCTGATGAGAGCTCTAATGTCCCAAAAGATGGACCAGAACATTGGAAAAGGGAATTTTACCAGAAAGAAAGTATCAAAAAAGCATTAGTTAATTTAAAAGATAATGATATTTGTTTTATAGGAGATGTAGATGAAATATGGAACCCGAAAACAAAAATTGCTTATAGGAAAAACGATATTTATAAATTAGAACAAATGGTATATTCATATTATTTAAATAATAGATCAAATGAAAAATGGTATGGTACACTAGCGACAAAATATATAAATATAAAAAATAATTGTTTAAATCATTTAAGGACACAAAATAAAACTATATATACATATGTAAAAAATGGTGGGTGGCATTTTACATCTATGGGAGGGATAGAGGAAGTGAGGAGAAAATTAAATGATTCGTATACAGATGAAACCTACAATACCACAACTGCACGCAAAATACTTGAGGATAAATTTGGAGAAAATGATTATTTAAATAAAAAATTAAAATAATGAATTAATAATAAATAA
>CAZCDN010000046.1:0-4195 GCA_964497725.1 uncultured Candidatus Saccharibacteria bacterium
TTCGTGCTTCCGTCCTTTTCCTTTTGGAAAAGCTCTGTGCTTCGCACAGAGGCGCGCAAGCGCAACGGATGCACGATTAGTCCGCATCAGGATTTTGTTCGTAATAGGTTCGGACTTTGTTAATGACACACCACAATAAAAAAACACCTCTCCTGAGGTGTTTTTTTATTGTGGACCCTAAGCAAAGTATCTGCATACTTTGCGTCAGGACGAGAAAAGCTTTTCGTTACAGATTTGGATCTTAATCCAAATCTATCGAAAAGGTGTACTGTCCCTGTAAGGGAAGAGTCCTGTATCTACTTCGTGAAATTTTTGAGTGACGACGAGAAAATATTCCTGACCACAAATAATACTCATAAGCAAAAAACAACTATGCTATAATAGCCCTATGATATATATAGACGTACGCACAAAAGAGGAATACGAAAATATGCACAAAGATGATGCAATACACCACGATATTATGGATATAATGGTTGGCACTTTACCTGACTTACCAAAAGATTCTGAGATTACTTTATATTGTGAATCTGGAAACAGGTCTATGATGGCTAAGCAAATGCTTGAAAATGCTGGATTTACAAGTGTTGTAGACGGTGGAAGTATTGATAATCATTTATAAAAAAAGCCTAGAATTGTTCTAGGCTTTTTTTATAAATTCAGTTTTTAATACTATTCCTTTCATTCCATCAATACTACACTCTATGTTTCCTTCTTCGTCAGTTAGGCGAATATTTTTAGCTTTAGCACCTTTTTTAATTACAGTACTACTACCTTTTAGTTTTAAATCTTTGATCAGGATAATGTTGTCACCATTGGCTAAAATATTGCCATTGGCATCACGCTGAATTATTGTATCTTCATTTTCTTCATTCATTTTTTTATTATACACTTAAAAAAGACAGTAGTCTAATAAATTATATATTACAGAATAAATATAATAGTCGCTATTGACGCTACAAACATCACTAGAGTCACGAGCCAGCCAAAGAAATTGTTTATCTTACTGTTTACAAATTCTCCCATTGTTTCGCAAGGACGGTCCTTGCGAAACACATATACTTTTTGTATATATAAAAACGCCCAATACAAATAAGTATTGGGCATTAAAATTTTTAACGAACAAAAATTTCCATACGCTCACCACTAGGTGAAATTATGAAGTAAGGTTCGCCTTTAAAATCAGATCTTTTTATTGAAAGATCTTGAATAATAAACTCTTGTCCTTTAGAATTAAACATTTTTGTTCCTTCTGGAACTAAAATGACATCTCCTAGATCTATGATCTTTGGAGTTTCTTCTAATTGAGAAAATTTTATCATGTCAGAAAATTCAAATTTTCCATCGAAATCAACTTGTTTAATCCTTATAAAAGAATTATTTTCGATATTTAAAGGAAGTTCTATTGAGTATTTTTTAACCTCATTAGAATTTCCTGATCCAAGAACTTCTCCTATATCAATCCAGTTTTCCTCCGAAGAAGATGATGCTTGAATTATAAATTTGAAGTTATTGATCTCTTGAGCTGTTTCCCATAGTAAAGTGTGGTCCACTACTTCTATTTTGGAAAACAATACTGGTAATGGTGCAGCGAGGCTGGTATTACCAGTGTACTCTAGTATCTTATTGAATCCATTGTCAAATGCTTCAATAAGATACTTCCATGTCTGTGTTGTTTTTTGATTTGGACTGTTTTTGTCCAAAATCAATTTGAATTTTGTTATCCTAGTATTTCCACTAGGGTTTAAAAATTCGGTTCCTCCCCAGGAACCAAAAACGACACCGTCGAGGCTGTTTATGGAAGCGTTTTCTGGCTCGGTGGTGTTTGTAAATATCACCACCATGATAAACTTTTCTCCGTTTATAGGTGGTGCAGAAATAGAGTTTCCAGCAGAGTCTGTAAATATTACATTCGCTGTGGTTGTTAGAGTTTGCGCCATTACTGATGGTGCAAATAATACTGCAAAAAAGCAGGTCAAGATAAACAATTTTAAATTTTTCATGTTTTTATTAAATTAAAATGAGCAAAATTAATGTCTTAAAAACTATAACATAGAATGCTCAAAATTTCAAGAAGTAAATTTTATATTGATTTTTGTATATAAATACTAAAATTTTATAATTTTACAATATAAAAAATATTGTAGCTATTGACGCTATAAACATCACTAGAGTCACGAGCCAGCCAAAGAAATTGTTTATCTTACTATTTGCAAATTCTCCCATTATTTTTTTATCACTACTAATGGTGACGATACAAAAAAGAATTACTGGAGCTATCAACCCGTTTACTATAGCTGCATATATAAGAGCTTTTATCGGGTGAATTCCCAAGAAATTTAATACAATACCTATCAATATAGATATGATGATTACTCCATAAAAAGCACGAGCTTCTTTTAGTTTTCGATACAATCCTTCCTTCCAGCCAAAGCTTTCAGATATAGCATATGAGGTACTTCCTGCAAGTACGGGTATAGCAAGCATTCCAGTACCAATAATTCCTAGTGAAAAAAGTATATATGCAAAATCACCAGCGAGTGGGCGAAGTGCAAGTGCAGCGTCTGATGCTGTGTCAATATTTGTAATACCATTTGAATAAAGAGTGGTCGCACATACAGCAATAATAAAAAACATGACAAGGTTTGAAAAAAGCATACCACTCCATACATCAGCACGCATTACATTGATTTCTTGTTTGTTTGTACCTTCTCGTTTTTTAATTGTATTCTTACCTTGCATTATTTGCTCTTCTACTTCTTGAGAAGTTTGCCAAAAGAATAAATACGGAGATATGGTTGTACCGAGTATACCTACCACTAAAAGCATTTCTTTTTTCGTAAATGAAAGACTTGGAGTGAGTGCATGCTTAAAAATTTCTACCCAATTCATTTTTACAATAAGTCCCGTGATGACATAAGCAAAGAGTGTGATAGTAAGCCATTTTAAATATTGAACATATTTTTTATATGGAATAAAAACTTGTAGTACTAAAGTCGTAAGACCGATAAGTATGACAAGTAATGCAAAATTTAGTTTTGGAACAATGAGCTGGATTGCTTTTGCCATTGCACCCAAGTCGGCACCAATATTTATAGTATTTGCAATTAATAAAAGCATCGTACAAAAGTACAACATTTTTTTTGAAAAAGTTCTCTTTATATTTGCAGCAAGACCTCGCCCTGTGACGAGAGCAATACGCGCACACATCTCTTGAGCTACAGCCATAAGAGGGAAGGTAATAAGTGATAGCCAAAGGAATTTATATCCAAATTGGGCACCGGCTTGAGAATATGTGGCAATACCCGATGGATCGTCATCAGCGGCACCTGTCACAAGTCCTGGACCCAGAGTATCGGTATATCTTTTACTTTTTTTAACTATATGCGAATTGCTTATAGTATTACCAATCATATTTTTTGCTTCAATTGCACTTTCTAGGATCTTTGAAGGTGCTTCAGCAATTTCTTCGATGATGTCTTTATTTTTAACCATGATGAAATTATACTATCTTTTTAATTATTGACATAGTGTTTTTAAGGTGTATACTTGTCTATAAAACCAAAACAGAACGTTATGTTAAACAACAGAGAAAACTCAGCAAGTGCAAGTACTGATGGTACAGCAATCGAAAAAACTAAAAAAGCAAACGAACAACCTTTAGAATTAAGGGATGTAAAGACGCCAAGAATGCTAAAAAATTATCTTATTCAAAAAAAAGTAAAGGATATGTCTAGTGCTCTCATCTATTCTTTTATCTATAGTCAAACACCAGAAAACTGCATTTATGTGCTACAGCCTTCCGGTGTCGATCTTGGATTATTGCAAAGAGTTTCTAAAATTCTCAATGAGGTAGATTATGGTGAAGACTTAGAAAAACTTTCCATGATAAGATTTAAATATGGAAAACAAAATTTTATTTTTACCAAAAACAACACAGAGGAGAAAAAAGAAATTGAAGAGTTGCAATCGATAACTGGTGGTGTATCATCCGACACTGTAAATGACATTGGTACAATTAGAATCATTTATCTGGCCGACGGCTACAATGAAAAGCCTGTAGCCTCAGATTGCTCATTGTATGAGATGCTCAAGTAAAATTTTAAAAACAATAAATTCAGGAACTCTAAAAACGTTCCTGTTTTTTTATATATTTGCTACAATGTATACACATGGCACTCAACAAACCAAATAA
>CAZCDN010000047.1:0-1850 GCA_964497725.1 uncultured Candidatus Saccharibacteria bacterium
GATCCTGTAAGGATCGATGGATCTATGACCACAAAACGCCCCCTAACTCGGATCTTTAAAATTAATTTCTTTATTTAATATCTTTTCTCTATTTTTACCTTTCTGTTCAAATGCATTTACTATTCTTTCCAAAGATTTTTGATTAATTACTTCTGTTTTTACTTCTTCAACTTTTTCAATATTGAATAGCTGATCTTTTTTTATTTGAAAAAACAAATATAAACTAAATACAATAAGTAGCAAGCCCAAAAAAGTGGATACCCATATAAGGTTTCTCCATCCACGGTGTGGATTTATATAGTTTTGATCTTTAGTATTAAAAACTTTTTTCTTACTAAATGTTTTTTTGAAATCTATTTTCATATTTTATTCTTTTGGTTTTAATTCATCACCCTTACTTACAATACTAAACGTAATTTGATTTTGCCAAAATTCTTTTACCTCTTGATCATCTCCACCATCTTGCATGACTTTTGATAAAAACATTTTATCAATACTTATTTTATAATTTGAGTTTTCAAGCAAGTAAGAAAGATTTAAGACAGAATTAAAACTCCCACTTGCAGTAAGTGTCACATTGAAAGCGTCTTTTCCATTTGTACGTCCTACTGAATTTACGACAATCTTTGCATCGACTGGGTCCCCTTGGTCTTCTAGCCATCCTATAAATTCATCTATTTTACTTTCGTCTAGTAGATAAGATTGTAGTACTTCCCTCTGTTTTTTTGTCTCTTTTATTGTACGCTCCAAATTTACTAAATCTTTTTTTTGTATATTTTTTTTATCCAATGTCTTTGTCATTAAAGATGCATTTTCATTTTTAACCTTAATCTCATTAAATAAATATAAAAATGTAGCTATAGAAAATAGCATCAATAGAGAAACTAGGCTGAGTATTGTATATGTTTTATTTTTTGACATATTATTTTAACTTTAATTTTATATTAAATTCAATATCTTTTGGTTTTACAAAATTTGAAACTGGTAAGTTTACATCTTCATACAAATTACTTTTTTCTAAAGAATTTTTGAAAAAATTCAACGTAGTTCTACTTGAAGCAACACCACTTATTTCAAGATTTTGTTCGTCTTGATTTATTTTAGTATAAAAAATACGTGAAACTTTTATCTGCTCTTTTGGAACATTTAAAAACTTATCTATCACGCTCCTAGAGACTTCTGTATCGACACTGTTTCCACTATCAAGAATAGCTAAGTTTGTATTTATCTCAGAAATAACTTTTTGTAAATCATCTAGTGCTAATTCTGGATTTTGTTTATCAAAAATATTTAACTCGTTTTCTAAAAATTTCTCTTTTGAAGAAGAGAGCATGTATGTAGGAAATAATAAAACAGAAGCGAGTATAGCGAGGACTGAGATTAGAAAAAAGTATACTGAGATTAGTCGCATTCGATACTCTTTTTTTAAAATTTTCTTTTGTTGTTCTGGTAGTACGTTTGTCATATTATTCTTCTAGAAAATCATTTAATGCTAATCCTAAGACAGTCACAAATCCTAGTGATTCTCCTAAGCCCATTTCTGGAATTTCATGATCTAAATCTAGTATGTTTACCCAAGCATTTGCATGAGTTACTGGTATTTTAAGACTTACTTCAAGATAGTCCGCTACCCCTTTTAAATTTGCATCTCCACCACACATTATAATTCTTTCTATTGGTTTTCTTTTTTTACCATTATCATCATCGTGTGTGCTCCAAAACGACATATGCTTATTGATCTCGTCGTGCAAAACAGAAATACCATTTAGTATAGAAGCAAAGATTTTATTCCCTTCTTCATGACTTGATATATTGTATAATTTTTTTATATTTTCTGCTTCTTTATTTGA
>CAZCDN010000047.1:1950-4119 GCA_964497725.1 uncultured Candidatus Saccharibacteria bacterium
TAGACTAGAGCCAACTTCTTCTAAGACTTCAAAATCAAATACTGTATTACTAGCTTGAATTGGTATATGCTCTTCCAATTGAAGTAATATAGATTCTTTTAATTCTTTCCAATTCATTTTTGGTAATGAGAGAGTAAAAAGATAAATTTGCTCTTCAGGTAATGCGACTCGGATAAAATCCATCTTTTCTTTATCTTTTATTTTTTTTAAAGCATTTACAAGCTCGTTTGGATTTTCTATTTTTCCAGAGTTTACAATATTTGGACCAATTTCCATCTTTCCGTAATTTTTTAAATGAAGTCCAGAATTTGTCCGGAATAGTTTTCCGTATTTTATAGATTGATCAGATATATCAATAGCAAAAGAAGCCATAGATAAAAATTTTGGTGTCGGGAAATTTTTATTGTATATATTTAACATCTATTTTATTATACGATAGTTTTGTCTTTTATAGAAGATTTTTTGTATTTTAAAAATGCTTTTACACAAAGAGGAAGTAAGGACAAGAGTATTATAAAGGTCACTATGATGAACATATACTTTTCTATATTTGGTATTTTGCTACCAATAAAATATCCGACTGATAGCATAACCATCGGCCAAAATATTGCTCCCAATATATTGTAAAGCATAAATTTATTGCGATTCATTTTACCAGCACCCGCTATAATAGGAGCAAATGTTCTTACAAAAGGGACGAAGCGTGCAAAAAATACAGTTTGAGTTCCATGCTTTTTATAAAATTCTTCAGCAAGAACTAAGTATTTTTTCTTAAAAAATAAACCGTCTTCTCTTGAGAAAATTTTTACACCCAAATGTAAACCTGTGTAGTATCCAATGACATTCCCTAGTATGGCTGCGATCATACATCCTATGAGAAGTGGTACGGCCGGCAATATACCCATAGACGCAAATATTCCTGCAGTAAACAAAAGAGAATCTCCAGGCAAGAAAAAACCAAAAAATACCCCCGACTCTAAAAAGATAATCATAAATACTCCAATCAAACCTACAGTCTTTATGATCATAAAAGTATCAAACATACTATCTTACATTGCTACCTGCATTGACTTCAGTCTCAGGAATTAAAAATACTGGCGCCTCATCTTTTCCATCTACAGCCATGAGCATACCTTCACTTTCAAAGCCTTTAATTTTTCTAGGTTCTAAATTTACAATATAAAGCACTTGCTTTCCTATAAGTACATTGAAATCTGGATAGTATTCATGGATGCCTGATATTATTTGGCGGAGTTTTTTATTCCCTTCTTCGTCTGTCTCATTGAAATCTACTTGGCAACGCAACAATTTGTCGGTCTCAGGAACAGGCTCTATTTCTTTTATAGTTCCTATCCTTATATCCATTTTTTTAAATTCTTCGTATTTTATGTATTCCATATTTTTATATAATAGCACTATTTTTATTTTTTTTATCTAAATATCTTTGCAAGATTAACACTGCCGCCTTTCTGTCATCTTTTACTTCTCTTTCTTTTTTTGTCTTTCTGTCAGAAAACATATCTTTACTTTTTTGCACACCTGAATGCAGGCTCGTCATAAATTCATTTTGTAAATATACAGGTAGACCAAGGTCGGCTTCCAAATTTTTTACAAGCTCTTCAATGCTTCCCATTATCTTGTTTGGCTTACCATCTAAATCTTTTGACTCCCCTATTACGATTGCAGATATTTCTTCTTCTCCACAAATATTGTGTATGGTATCAAGAAAAGCTATATCGTTTTTTAAAGCCTTATATGGAAAAGCCATTCTTCCTTCTTCGTCTGAAATTGCTGTACCTATATTTTTTGTCCCATAATCTATACCTAAGTGTTTCATAAGTATATATTACCATACTTACAACCGTTGCGAGAAAAAGATATTTCTGGTAATATCGAAGACGGAGGCGTGCCTGAGTGGTTGAAAGGAACAGTCTTGAAAACTGTCATCGGGGAAACTCGATCGCGAGTTCGAATCTCGCCGCCTCCGCAAAAATAATGAGCGTAGCGATTATATTTTTGCAGGATGTCGCAGATTCTCTGCGACCCCGCAAATTAAATAACAATATCTACCTCCAGGAAAAATAATAGAAAATATCCGTGACCGAATCTTGCCCACCCCGCAAATTAAATATTTTACACAAAAATAAAAAAGTCCAGGCAAGGCCTGGA
>CAZCDN010000048.1:0-4105 GCA_964497725.1 uncultured Candidatus Saccharibacteria bacterium
TATGGTAAAGAAAGAAATATCTAAATGTGATGTTCGATGCGCAAATTGTCATAGGAGAAAAACGGCAAGAGATTTCAATTGGATAAAAATAATGCGTCTGTAGCTCAACGGATAGAGCACTTGTCTTCGGAACAAGGGGTTGTGGGTTCGATTCCTGCCAGACGCACAGTATATAGCTTAAAATGAATTTAAATATCAATATATCAAAAATACCAGAATACGTTACACGTGTAACTCAAACCCTTGAAAAGGCAGGTTTTGAGGTTTTTATCGTTGGTGGATCGGTTAGAGACTTAGTAATAGGTAGGGAAGTAAAAGATTGGGATCTGACTACAAATGCAAAACCAGAAGAAATAATAGGTCTTTTTGATAAGACTGTATATGAAAATAAGTTTGGAACTGTAGCTATAATCTTTGAAAATAAGGATAAATTAGATGATGTTACACATGAAACAGCATTAGAACCAGCAAATAATATCGTAGAAATTACTACATATAGGGAAGAATCTGGGTATATAGACTTTAGACATCCAAAAGATGTGCTTTTTGCTGATAATATAGAGGATGATCTTAAAAGACGTGACTTTACAATGAACGCATTGGCACTAGATGCAGATAAAGGACAAATAAAAGACATTTTTGGTGGTATAAAGGACATTGAAGACAAGACTATAAGGACAGTAGGAAATCCAGATGAAAGATTTACTGAAGATGCATTAAGAATGATGAGGGCGGTACGTTTTGCTACTCAGCTCGATTTTGTAGTTTCACATGAAACTATGGAAGCTATTATAAAAAACGCGCACTTGTTGAAAAATATTTCTAGTGAAAGAATTCGAGATGAATTTGTGAAAATTATAGAAAGTCCACGTGGTGCACAAGGAGTAATAATGCTTCAAAAATTTGGATTGATGAAATATATGATTCCAGAATTAGAAGAGGGAATTGGTTGCGAGCAAGGTGGAGCGCATATTTATGATGTATTCGAACATTTGTTGGGAGCGCTCGATCATGCTATAAACAAGGGTTTTTCTACTGAAATACGACTCGCAGCTTTGTTTCATGATATAGGCAAGCCTCGTACAAGAAGAGCGGGGACTAAAAAAGCATATACTTTTTATGGCCACGAAGTCGTGGGCGCTAGGATGACAAAGAGCATAATGGACCGATTGAAATTTCCTAAAGACAAGACTTTGTTTGTGGTAAATATGGTACGTAGGCATATGTTTTTTTCTGATACAGAACAAATCACTCTTTCTGCTGTGCGCAGAGTAATACAAAATGTAGGTTCCATTCGACAAGCTCAGGACAAGACAGACCATCCTATTTGGGAATTAATGAAAGTTCGTGAATGCGACCGTGTGGGTATGGCAAAAAAAGAAGCTCCGTATAGATTGCGTAAATATCATGCGATGATAGAAGAAGCGCTTCATGATCCTATTTCAGTTAAGCAATTAAAAATTGACGGCGAATATTTGATAAAAACTTTGCAAATAAATCCAGGTCCTCGTATGGGTTGGATTTTAAATGCATTACTTGAAGAGGTTCTCGATAATCCTGAAAAAAATACTATAGAAATTTTGAGTGAAAGAGTAGGGGAGCTAGACAAGCTTTCTGATAAAGATTTGAGAGTTTTAGGAGAAAAAGGAAAAGAAAAAAAGGATGAACTCGAAGAATCTGAAGTAAAAAAACTTCACAAAAAGCACGGAGTGTAATATGAATTTAGAAAAAGAATTAATTAAATTACGAGATAAAAAAAGAGCTGAAGGCGCAAAGCGGTTTTTCAAGACGGAGAAAGGGCAATATGGCCAAGGAGATAAATTTTTAGGAATTACAATGCCAGTTCTTAGATCTGTGTGCAAAGAATATTTTAAAAACAATAATGAAGACGTAGGCTTTGCTGAAATTCAAAAGCTTTTGAAAAGCCAATGGCACGAAGTGCGTATGGCCGGACTACTACTCTTGACAAAAAAAGAAAAACATAGGTCCGACCTATGTAAAATGATGGAATTTTATTTGAAAAATACAAAGTATATAAACAATTGGGATTTGGTAGATGTATCAGTCGAGCATATTGTAGGGAAGTATTTATTGTCTTTAAAGCCAGCACAAAGAATAAAATTTTTATCACCACTAATAAATTCAAAAGATCTGTGGGAAAGACGGATTGCTATAGTCTCCACTTTTGCAATTATAAAGCAAGGGGATTATACGACGACTTTCATTGTAGCAGAAAAACTTTTAGAGGATAAAGAAGATTTAATACACAAAGCCACTGGATGGATGCTTCGTGAATGTGGTAAAAAATGCGACAAACAAAAACTCGAAGAATTTTTAGAAAAGAATATTCACAAGCTTCCTCGTACTACCTTACGATACGCAATAGAACATTTTTCAGACAAAAAACGTAAATATTTTTTAGGGTTATAATTTAAACCACTTCTTGTTGATAGCATTTTTCGCAATACACTATCGCACTACTCTCAGGTGAAAATCCTGTTTGGAATTTTTCTTCACACCATTCTTTCATACATTTACCGTTATAAAGATTTGGTTTTAGTCTGTTTTTAGTTATTGCTTTATACCTACATTCTGGACACTGATGGGGTAATGGAATTTTTTCTCTCTTTAAAAAAGAGACTTCTTCTGTTTGAAACTTGTAAGCTCCCAAGCAGTCACTGCAAGAAATTACTTTTGTGCAAATATCATCGGGTATCTCATTAGGGGTTTCAGGTAAATCATTAGAAGTTAGATCTATATCATAATCACCCCTAGGTGTTTCATACCAAGGATAACCTTTATCTAGAGCTTCTTCTTTTGTAAGAGGGTAAAATTCTTGAACAATTGTATTATTATAACCATACCAAGAAAACTCGATTGGGAAAAATTCTCCATATTTATATACGCAATCATTTTTGTCTATATATGGCATTTCATCCATGTGTTTTTTCATTTTTTCTACCATCATAAAATATTCTTCTTTTTCATATTGCTTATTTAAAATACAATACTCTTTGTTTTTTAAACCAACACACCCAAATAAATGACTCGATGATTTACAGCTTATAGAATATTCTGTATTTCGAATATTTGGCCAGCAGTCTACGAGAAATTTTGAATTATATATCCCAGTTCCAGAAGATGAATACTCATAAGCAAGCTCGCTACCATTACCCCAGATTGTTATATCATAGCAGTCTTTGTTTGGTGGCTGAGAAATATATTGCGAATATTTTATATTTTCTGCATTTGTAACTAGATAGCTCTCGTTTACATTTTTAGAATTTGTAACATAAACACCAGTGCAATTTAAATTTTTAGTCCCTTGGTAATACTTTTTTGGGTATTTTTGCCAAAATTGAAATGATTTTATTTTCATTTCTTCTATTCCTTTATGAGTATCTAATCCAAGTTTTTCAATTTCTTTATAATAAGTATCTTTATCATACTGAACATTGAATATGTTATATGACTTGTTTCGTAAATTTACACAACCAATACAATTTAAACAACCAACACAGTTTTTAGAAAACCAAACATCAGCGCACTGATTGCATTCCTCTGAAAAATAGACTTTATTGCAATTCTCAAGAGAAAAATTCATATAACAAAATTCAGAATCGTAAATATCACAGTTGTCTACGCAATATTTACTATTATAATAACCTGTCCCATATAAGCAATTTTCGTTAACCGAGGCATTAAAAATCATATAACAGTTTTTTAAATCTTCTGCATTTCCAGAATAAGAGCTATTGACCATTCTGGTGCAATTAAGATTACCTTGTGGAATTTTTTTACGGAGATCAAAAAGTTGAATTAAAAATGAAACACTAAAATCAACATCTACCCCAAAATCAATTCCATCCCAAGAGTCCTCATGCCACTGTTCTTCAGTAATAATAGGGATATTAGCATCTGGTGGAACTAATGAAAATATCTTTTCGCCAGTAAAAGCATTATCGGCTTTGAATAATTTTCTTTGGTTTCTAAAAGCAAGCCTGCGAATCATTCGACACATAGGACAGAATGTAGGATAAGGTACACTCATTCTTTCGTAAAAAGATTTATCATCTTCTGTGATGACAAAATCATTTTTGCAATT
>CAZCDN010000049.1:0-3928 GCA_964497725.1 uncultured Candidatus Saccharibacteria bacterium
ATAAAGGTGAAAAACAATGGAGTATTGCAAACGATTTAAAGATTGGTATAGGCACAGTTACTCGTGGCTCAAGAGAACTAAAAGACAAGAATGGTGGTTTTGTAAAAGTACTAAAAAAATTATATAAATAAAATGATACTATCTTTAATCTCTGCAATTGGTAAAAATAACGAACTCGGAAAAGACAATATGCTTCTTTGGGACTTGCCACGAGATATGAAACACTTTCGTGAGACAACACGCGGACATACTGTGATAATGGGTAGAAAGACTTTTGAGTCTATCGGTCAGCCACTTCCAAAACGTAGAAACATCGTAATCACTCGTGATACGACATATATGAAAGAAGGTGTCGAAGTCGCAAATTCGCTCGAAGAAGCACTTCGTCTTGCAAGTCTTGAACAAGGAAAAAATTTTGAAGAGAACCAAAAAGAAGTCGAAGTTTTTGTAATAGGTGGTGCAGAGATTTACAAGCAAGCTATAGAGAAAGCAAATCGATTATACATCACTCGTGTTGACGGAGAATTTGATGCAGATACATACTTCCCTACTATAGATATAGATGTTTGGAAAGAAAATAAGAAAGAACATTTTGATAAAGATAATGAAAACAATTTTTCAATGGATTTTATTATTTACGAAAGACTTGCAAAATAGATTAGAAAAAGGCAAAATAACAATATGATTTTATCTGACAAAAAAATTTTAGAAAATATAGAAAGTGGAGATATAGTAGTGACTCCTTTTGATATATCAAATATGGGGGGGAACTCTTATGATGTACACCTGAGCAAGCATTTTGCCATATACATCGACAAAGAAATAGATGCAAAAAAGCACAATCAAGTAGAACACTTTGAGATTACAGATGAAGGATATGTACTTGAACCAGGAAGACTGTACCTTGCCTCTACGCTCGAATATACAGAAACTCACAAGCATGTACCATTTCTAGAGGGAAAGTCTTCTACGGGGCGCCTTGGTATCGATATACATGCTACAGCAGGAAAAGGTGACGTTGGGTTTTGTGGATATTGGACACTAGAAATATCTACAAGTATACCAGTGAGAGTGTACCCCGGAATGCCTATCGGTCAGCTTATATACTACATAGTAGATGGAGAAGTAGAAAGACTGTATCATAAAAAACAAAATGCAAAATATTCTCATCAAGAAGCATTGCCAAAAGAATCTATGATGTGGAAAAATAAGTTTTAGATTTTCTTCTTTCTTAAAAGAATTTTAAATATTGGTGCATACACATCTTCTTTTGGATCTATCAACAATTCCTTTTGATTTATTTTATTTATAAAATCAACGGGTGCTTTTTTAACGACAGCCAAAGGTTTTTGTTCTCTTCCTTCTCCCATAAGCAATACGGCAGCTGTAGCCAAAGAATCCGCTACGTCGGTCCTAGATACTTTTAGTACACGACCAAAGATATCGAGTGTCTTCCTATAATCCCTTACTCCTTTGAATCCGGCATACCCTAAGGCTACACCTACTACTCCTGCACGTAGTGGCAACAATCGACTATCTGTAATCAGTACTCCTAAATTTTTTACTCCATATCTTTTTTGTATTTTTTTACGTAAAAGATGAGCCGAATTAAATGAATCTTTTGGTAAAAGAATAATTTTACCATCGGCATTTGATTCGTCGATACCAGCAGAAGACATGACGGTGCCATCTTTTATAGTAAGCCACGTATATTTGGTACGGAGAGCAAAAGTACTTTCTTTTTTTATTAATTCTTCACGAGTTTTTTCATTTACAATTTCTTCTGTCCGACCTTCAGAAAGTGCAACAATTTTAGATGTGACAACAACAATATCCCCTTCATTTACATCCGGAATATAATTTAGAATAAAATCTAAAAGATTTTCATTTTTTTTAAATACTTTGGTTTTGATTGCTTTGATTATCATTTGTTTTTCTAAGTTTTGTTAATAACGATATCGCACCGTATGAAAGTGGTGTATATAAAAAACCCATAATTATTTTATATAGAAACCATGGGATGGACATAAATAATATGACTTTTGGTGAATAAACTCCAGCAAATGCAATAATCATAAAAAGAGCTGTGTCGAGAGATTGTGACCAAATATTGGAAAGTAATGAACGAATCCAGAACATTTCTTTACCTAACTTTTCTGTAACCTTCCAAAACAAAAAATAGTCCTGGTATTCCCCTACTGCAAAAGCAAACAGTGATGCAAATGCTATACGTAATGATAAATTAAATACTGTACCATAGCTTTCTTGTACCCAAGATGCGGCAGAAGACCAGGGGAAAATATTTGATAAAAATGTATAGAAAATAAATAATGCAGTACTCACGATACCAGTCAAGACAAAAACTCTAGCAATTTTTTTACCAAAGACTTCTCCTATTATGTCGGTACCGATAAAGACAAATGGGAAAAAGAAAATAGAGACTGAGAGGTGCGTTCCAAATAAAAATGGCATCAATTTTATACCTAGAGTATTTGAGGCCACTAGAGATATCAGGTATATACTAAGGCAAACTGCAATTAAAACAATATCTCGCTCAGAATAATTTTTATTCATATTTTAAAAAATTAAATTAATAAGAAATAAAAAATACCCCAAATTGGGGTATTTTTTATTAGCCTTCGATTTTTATTCCTGCTTGTCGAGCACTTCCTGCTACTATTTTCATAGCGCCTTCGATGTCTTTTGCATTTAGATCAGGCATTTTCTTTTCTGCAATTTCTTGCAATTGAGCCTTTGTAATCTTACCACCGTTTTGTAAGTGTGGTTTCCCAGAACCTTTTGTAAGACCTGCTGCCTTTAAAATCAATCCTGATACAGGAGGAGTCTTGATTACAAAATCATAAGATCTATCTTCATATACAAAGATTTGTACACCGACAATATCCCCTGCCATACTTTGAGTCTCAGCATTAAACTTTTGACAGAATTCTGAAATGTTTACACCTGCTTGACCGAGAGCTGGTCCAAGTGGTGGAGCTGGAGTTGCTTTCCCAGCGGGAACTTGAAGTTTTACTTTTTTTACTACTTTTTTTGCCATATTTTTTAAAATTTTAAATACTAATTTTTTTATCAATCATCTCGTAATTCTTTATATAAAATTTAGAAGCCAACTTTATATACAAAACGACGCGGTAATTATATATTATATCTTTTTGATCTGCAAGAAATCTAATTCTACTGGTGTCTCTCTTCCAAACATAGACACTAGTACCTTTATCTTTCCTCTATCTTGATCGATTTCTGAAACCTTTCCTTCTAATTCTTTAAATGGTCCATCTGTAATTGCTACAATTTCACCTACAGTTAAATCTATTTGGTGTTTTACATCTTCATCACCTTTCATTCTACCAAACAGCTCATCTACTTCAGACTTTTCAAGTGGTACCGGATTTACTCCTGCTCCCACAAACCCTGTCACACGTGGAGTATTTCTCACGACATACCAAGAGTTGTCATCTACTATCATATCTACCAATACATAACCTGGGTAAATCTTTTCTTCTACTTCTACTCTCTTGCCACCCTTAATCTTTATTTTCTTTTCTGTAGGAACCAAGCAATTAAATATCTTGTCATTCATACCTAGAGAATCTATACGCTGACGAAGATTTCTCAACACAGCATTTTCATATCCTGCATATGTATGTATTGCATACCAATTTCTCCCTCCTTGCATTTCTTGTTTTGCCATAAAAAAATTTAAATTGCCTTTTAGGCAAAGTACTAGCTAATAATGTATCGTAGACCGCTTGTAAATATAAAGTCAAAAAGACCCAGAAAGTATGCTAAAAATACAGAAACGATAATAACTACAATTGTAAAATTGATAGCCTGCTTTCTTGTAGGCCATTTTACGTGTTTCATCTCTGCTTTTGTCTCTTTGAAATAATTTAATAGATTTGCCATA
>CAZCDN010000050.1:0-3757 GCA_964497725.1 uncultured Candidatus Saccharibacteria bacterium
ATAGAGACAAAAATGGTCTATTGTATATGGCTTTGTTTGCGGGGTTAGTATCTTTCTTGATACAAGGATTGATGATGTTTCAAACTATAGGAGGCTGGTTTATTATAGCTATACTGTTAGCTTTTATAGCTAGATTTTGTTTTAGAGATATAAGGAATAAAGATATAAATACTGGTGCTATTGAAAAAAATAAAAATAAAAAAGAAAGTACAGATCAGGGTTTCAGTATGTTTATCTCTGTCATTATTATTATTTTGGCATATGTATTGTTTGTATATTTAGTATCGAAGCCCTATAAGATAAATCGAGGCTTATCTGAATTTCCTAGAATGTCTTACACTGAAAGATTAGAATTCTTTAAAAAACTAGACAATGCATATATAGGAAACAATGTAGACCTCGGAAATGCTTTTAGTCCCTATCACGTAAGACTGAGAAATATATTTAAAAATGGACTAGAGGATAAAGAAAAGGAATTGATGATAAATGAGATAAAAACTATAAACAGTCTTTTAGAAAAAAGCTCAGTAAGGCAAAAAGATATGGATGTAAAACTGCTAATGACAAATGTAGGATTTTATTCAATCCTGGCAGGAATAGCTCCTGAGCAAGATAGGCAAATGTATTATGAAAATGGTATGGCAAATATAGATAAGATGATAAAAGTTTCTGAAATAAATCCTATTATAAGATTGTCTAAAAGTATAATGGAGATTGCATTTAAGTATGGTGAAGAAGGAGTCAATGCATTTGATACTACTAAAAAACGATAGTTTTTACTTATAAAATAATCTTTATATAGGCTATTAAGTGTGATACAATTTATCAATGAATGATAAAAAAATCGCATTAATTACAGGTATTACAGGGCAAGATGGATCATATTTGGCAGAATTTTTACTCGAAAAGGATTATGAAGTTCACGGTGTCATTCGAAGATCATCGAGTTTTAATACTGGAAGAATAGATCATATATATCAAGACCCTCAAAAACAAAATAAAAGTTTATTTCTTCATTATGGTGATTTGATAGATTCAAATAGTCTAAATTCGATCATTAGAAAATATAGGCCAAACGAAGTTTACAATTTGGGTGCTCAAAGTCACGTAAGGGTTAGTTTTGATATACCAGAATATACTGCAGATGTGGATGCAATGGGGACACTAAGACTTCTCGATGTGATAAAAGAGCAAGATTATCCTATTCGCTTTTATCAAGCGGGAAGTAGTGAGATGTTTGGAAAAGTTCTTGAGACTCCACAAAAAGAAACGACACCATTTAATCCTGCAAGTCCTTATGGTTGTGCAAAAGTATTCTCACATTTCCTGTGTGTGAATTATAGAGAGTCTTACGATATGTTTATTGCAAATGGAATTTTATTTAATCATGAATCACCAAGAAGAGGTGGGACATTTGTCACAAAAAAAGTGATAGAGGGTTTGGTAAACATTAAGCTCGGGAAAAGAGATAAATTATTTTTAGGGAATTTGGATGCAAAAAGAGATTGGGGTTATGCAAAAGATTATGTGCGAGCTATGTGGATGATGCTTCAGCATGATAAACCCGATGACTTTGTGGTGGCTACAGGTGAAATGCACTCTGTAAGAGAATTTGTAGAGTATGCTGGGTCTCTTATTGGCTATGAAATAATTTGGGAAGGTGAGGGTATGAATGAAAAAGGTATCGATAAGAAAACGGGTACAGTCCTTATTGAAATTGATGAAAAATATTATAGACCAAGTGAAGTCGAGCTACTACTAGGTGATCCAAGCAAGATCAAAAAAACGTTGGGCTGGGATACAGAAATTAAATTTAAAGACTTGGTAGAATTAATGATGGAAGGAGAATTTAAAATGCGAGGGGAAGATTTTAGTTCTTTTAAAAGATAGATATGCAAAAAGATTCCAAGATATATGTTGCGGGTCACAATGGACTTGTCGGTTCAGCTATTTTGAGAGAGCTTGAAAAAGAGGGCTATAAAAATATAATTGTAAAAACAAGACAAGAACTAAATCTTACAGCAAAGGAAAAAGTAAAAGAATTTTTTGAAAAAGAAAAAATAGAATATGTATTTTTAGCTGCTGCAAAAGTAGGTGGTATTGTTGCAAATGATGAATACCCAGCTGATTTTATTCGAGAAAATATTGAGATTGAAACAAATATAATACACCATGCTTATGAAAACAATGTAAAAAAGCTTTTGTTTTTAGGAAGTTCTTGTGTATATCCAAAAATGTGTCCACAGCCAATCAAAGAAGAATATTTACTTACAGGAGAATTAGAATATACTAATAAAGCTTATGCCATAGCCAAGATTGCAGGTATCATAATGTGTCAGTCATACAATAAGCAATATGGGACAAATTTTATAAGTGTAATGCCTACAAACCTGTATGGACCAAATGACAATTTTGATTTAAATAGTTCTCATGTATTGCCAGCTTTGATTCGTAAATTTTATGAAGCTAAGATGAATGGTTCTAAAGAAGTCGTATTGTGGGGTACAGGCAGCCCAATGCGTGAATTTTTGTATGTGGATGATTTGGCTCAAGCGTGTATTTTTCTTATGAATCAATACAACGATAATGATATAATAAACATAGGTACAGGAGAAGATATTTCTATAAAAGAATTGGCTGAGATTGTGAGAAATGAAGTCGGCTATAATGGAAATATTGTTTGGGATACCAATAAGCCTGATGGGACTCCCAAGAAGTTGCTAGATGTATCAAAGCTCGAAACATTGGGCTACAAGTCTAAAACAAGCCTTGTAGATGGTATAAAAGCCACATATAGTTGGTATCAGAATAACAAAATATGATAATAGTAAGACTAAAAGGAGGATTGGGAAATCAGATGTTTCAATACGCATTGGGACGTGTTTTGGCTTTGAAAAATAATACAGAACTAAAACTAGATCTATCTTTTTTAAATATGAGTTTTAAAGGTGTCACTAAGAGAGATTATGATCTAGACGTTTTTGACATAAAAGCTAGTATAGCTTCAGATAAAGACATTTTTTTTGTAAATAAAATATACAAAAATAAAGTATTTATTTTTGTAACAGAATTTATTAAAAAGAAGTTGCGGACAAAAGGACAAGAAAAAGATTTCTCTTTCGATAAAGAAATTTTGAATCTGAAAGGTAATATTTTCCTAAATGGTTATTGGCAAAGTTCAAAATATTTTAAAGATTATGAAGATATTCTTAAAAAAGATTTTACACTTTTAAATATAGATAAAAATGTATCAGAATTATCAAGCAATATATTGTTAGAAAATGCACTGTGTGTACACATAAGAAGAGGGGATTATGTAGGTAATCCATATCATGATGTGTTGAGTAATGATTATTATGATAGTGCTGTTAAAAAAATTGAAGAAAAAGGAATTTTTATTCAAAAAATTTATGTATTTTCTGATGACATAGAATGGTGTAAAAATAATTTTAAATATAAATATGATATAGAGTTTGTGAGCCATGATTATAATGGAAAAAATGGAGAGGGTCATATGTATTTGATGTCGTGCTGTAAATACTTTATTATTCCCAATAGTACATTTTCTTGGTGGGGGGCATGGCTTTCTGAAAGAGATGGTAAAGTGGTCATTTGTCCACAAAAGTGGTTTGCTGATGAGTCAATTAATACAAGCGATTTAATTCCAGAAGATTGGATAAAAATATAATATGATTTCAATAATACTACCTACATACAATGGTGCAAAATGGATTAGGAGCTCTATAGAGAGCGTGCA
>CAZCDN010000051.1:0-3634 GCA_964497725.1 uncultured Candidatus Saccharibacteria bacterium
GTTTTAAAAAACCCCTGTTTTTTTTTTTTGTCTAAAAATTCTGCGGTGGGCCGACCCCCCTCCCCCACTTCTTTAACAAATTCGGAATGGTGGAGATGGGCGGAGTTGAACCGCCGTGCAAAAAGTTATCTTATATAAATCTACGTGTGTAGAATATTCATTGGATTTAAATGTTTATTCTAGAGAATATTCAAAACAAATAAACACCTAGCTCAATTAATTGTCGAAATTTTATTCAAGCACCATAAAATTTGTAACCCGATACATTATGCTCCTCCTTTTTATCGGATGTCGAAAGAAGAAACACCTGCTTGGCCGTTTAGGCGAATGCAGGAGCAAAATTACCAAACGCAAAAGCGTAAGGTGATTTTACTGAAGCGACTTTGTTTGCACTTAGTCTTTTGGAGGAAGTTTTAAGAGATTCCTCCACACTCTACACGCATATATAAGATGAGACCTCTTGTCGAAGCCCGTCATCCCCAAAAATTTTCAAAGAAAATTATTTAAACTCTCGTCTGATTTCACGCTCTGTATCGCGCTTTTTGATTGATTCACGTTTGTCGTGAAGTTTTTTTCCACGTCCAATCGCTATTTCAACCTTTATCATACGACCTTTACTATACAACGAAAGTGGTAGTAAGGTCAACCCTTTGGCTTTGTCGGCATCACCGAGTTCTTTTATTTCTTTTTTATTCAATAAAAGTTTTCGTGGATGCACAGGATCATAATCTTTTGGCATATTTAATACTTGGTATGGCGATATATGCATACCAACTATAAACACCTCTCCTCCACGCACAATACAAAAAGCCCCTGTAAGATTTGCTTGACCTTTACGGATTGATTTTACTTCAAAACCCTGAAGCTCAATACCTGCTTCAAATTTGTCTTCTATAGAGTAATTGAAATACGCTTTTCTATTGTCTACAAATGTAGCCATATGATTATGATAGCAGTAAAGTGAGATAATCTCAATTTAAATTTTACAATACATATTTATGTCTATATAATAAAAGTATGGAAAATAAAAAATACTGGTGCCCAACACACCCTGAAGTACAATCAGATGATGAAAATGCAATTTGTACAAAATGTGGGACAATGAAGCTCATACCAAATCCAAAGCATAATAGTTTTAATAAAAACGATGTAGTAAAAATAAAAAGACCTCTAAAAGATTTTTTGCCATTGATTATAATTTTTGGTGCGATAATTGTTTTTACAGTTTTAATGACAATATTTGTAAATACAAAACTCGAATTTGCTATGCGAATGATGATGGGTTCATTTTTCTTAGTATTTGGATTCTTTAAAATCATAAACCTAAAAGCTTTCGCTGATGCATATAGCACTTATGATATCATAGCAATGCGATCAAAGTTTTATGCTTTTCTTTATCCATTTTTAGAGCTTCTAGTAGCTATATTTTATCTCGCCAATATAGGTGGTATATATAGAGATATATTTACATTTATACTTATGGTAGTGAGCTCATTAGGAGTTATAAGAAAATTAAAAATGAAAGAAGAAATTCCTTGCGCCTGCCTTGGTATGGTATTCAAGCTTCCAATGACATGGGTCACACTCATAGAAGATGTATTGATGGCTGTCGAAGCTTTCATTATGATATTAATAGCTTTATCAATTTAAATTAAAAATATGAAAAAAATACATGGCTCGTAGTAATTGTTATTGTGCTCATTGCACTTATCGCAATATTATCAAAATCTCCACAAAAAAATAATCCGAATATTATTTCAAAAAAAGGTATTCATTGGCATCCAGAGCTTGTGATTTATGTAAATGGAGAACCTCAAGAAATACCTCAAAATATAGGCCTCGGACAAGCACACAATCCTGTGCACACACACGAAGACTTGCCTATAATCCATTTAGAATTCAACGACTTAGTAAGAAAAGATGATATAAAATTAAATCAATTTTTTAAATCTTGGGAAAAAGATATAAATAGTTTTGGTGTACTTAAAGAAATGAAGGTTAATGGTGTAGGAAATACTGAGTTTGGAGAATATATGATGCAAGATGGAGACAAAATCGAACTATGGTATGAGTAAAATTATATTTTTACTATTATTACGCTAAATTAAATCTGTGATATTATTATCATATGCAAAAACCTACACTAAAAGTATCAGGATATAGAGGAATTTGGGGTGAAAGCCTTAATACAAATATAGCAAAAGACTATACATATGCTTTTGGCCAATTTATAAAAAATGATTCTTTACATAGGTCGGACCTATGTAAAGATAAGCCGACAATTTTAATAGGTAGAGATGGGCGTGAAAGTGGAAAAGAAATTTCTGAAGCTATTATTCCCATACTAGAATCACTTGATATCGATGTAATAGATGGCGACATACTCCCTACTCCTACAATAATGTTTGCAGTTAAAAAACACAACTACGATGGAGCTATCATAATCACAGCGAGTCACAACCCTATCGTATACAATGGTCTAAAATTTGTGACTGGTGACGCGCGAATGATAAATGAAGAAGAAGTAGAAAAAATTAAAAGTTTTTTAATTTCAGATGAAAATAGCGAGCAAAAATATGCAATCAAGGCGGAGCAAAAGATTAATAATTCTGACCGTGTCGGAGCCCCCGCAGAGAGGGTAAAGCGGCAGAATTCTGAATCTTTTGCGGAGCCTTTAATTAATTTTACTCGAGAACATGCAGATTCTATTTTAGAAAAAATAAATATTGATATTATTCGTGCACAAAAATTTAAAGTCGCAGTCGACATGATAAATGCTTCAGCCTGTGTAATCGACCCATATATGTTTGAAAAACTCGGAGTAGAATTTATAGCTATAAATGACACACCTAATGGCAAATTTGCTCATACACCTGAACCATTAAAAGAAAATTTAAGTGATTTAGAAAAGACAGTAAAAGAAAACAATTGCGATATTGGCTTTGCTCAAGACCCTGATGCAGATAGACTCGTGATAGTAAATGAAAACGGTGAATGTATTTCAGAAGAATACACACTTTCATTTTGTGTAGAAAATATTTTATCAAAAAATAAAAATCGTAATGTAGTGATAAATATGTCTACATCACAAATGACCGCTGATATTGCAGAAAAATATGATGGAAAAACTGTACGCACAAAAGTCGGCGAATCCAATGTATTTGCGGGAATGAAAAATACAAATGCAATAATCGGTGGTGAAGGTGGTGGTGGAGCTATATATCCTACTATGAACAATTGTCGTGACAGTTTTGTAAGTATTGCCCTCACACTCGAATTGCTTGCAGAAAGAAATCAAACAGTGACTGAGCTTGTAAATTCTTTACCAAAATATTTTATGAAAAAAGATAAAGAAAATGTCGAAGGTAAAAATTTAGATGAGATGTATGAAAAATTGAAAAATCATTTTAAGGATGTAAAAATAAACGAAGAAGATGGATTACGACTCGACTTCCCTGATAAATCTTGGATTCATCTCCGTCCCTCAAATACTGAACCCATAATCCGCCTCTTCGGCGAAGCAAAAACAAAAGAGCAAATAGACTCACTATTTAATGAAACCAAAAAAATTCTAGAATAAAAATATAATTTGACATTTATAAATTTTATGTTCCCCATAGGTCCGACCTATATA
>CAZCDN010000052.1:0-3563 GCA_964497725.1 uncultured Candidatus Saccharibacteria bacterium
ATAAATGATGCTCGACGTAAATCTGTATTTAGTGTATTTGCTTTTTCAAATATCTCTAATGCTTCACGATCCATAATAGTTTTTAATTTTTTATATACTTCCTCTTCACTCCAGTGTTCACCATTTAAATTTTGTTCCCATTCAAAAGTCGATACAGTTACTCCCCCCGCATTTGCTAGAATGTCGGGTATTACTGGTATATTTTTTGAAAATAGTATATCGTCGGCTTCTGGTGTAGTAGGACCATTTGCAAGTTCTAGAATTAGTTTAGTTTTTATATTGTTTGCATTTTTCTCTGTAATTTGATTTTCAAGTGCAGCTGGTATGAGTACATCACATTCTATTTCCAATAATTCTTCATTTGTAATAGTTTTAGACCCTGGGAAGCCTTCTATCTGTCGATTTTCTTTTTTGTATTCATTTAGAGCTTCGATGTCGATACCATCTTCATTTATAATAGCTCCTTTTGAATCAGATAAAGCTATGATTTTGTGACCATGCTCTGAAAGTATAGAAGCTGCATTTCCTCCTACGTTTCCAAATCCTTGAATTACGATTTTGCAAGATTCTGGTAATCCTATTTTTTCACGTAATACATCAAATACATAAAAACCACCAAGACCCGTAGCAGGTCCACGACCTTCTGAACCCCCATTTTCTATTGGTTTGCCTGTGAAAGTAGCAAGAGTTTTTTCTCCTGTGATTTTCATGTATTCATCGTTCATCCATTTCATTATTTCTGGAGTAGTATTTACATCTGGTGCGGGTACGTCTACATATGGCCCAATATTTGGTGCCATCATACGAGTCCAGCCACGAGAAAGTTTTTCTAATTCAGTCTTTGAAAGATTTTTTGGGTCTACTGTCACTCCACCCTTGCCTCCACCCATAGGTATGTTTACTACAGCGCACTTGAGTGCCATCCAAAATGCAAGAGCTTTGACTTCGTTTATATCAGTATCAGAATGAAATCTTATTCCTCCTTTGTAGGGTCCACGAGCATTGTTGTATTCCACACGGTATCCTTCATATATATTTAAATCACCATTATCCATCGTCACCGGTATCGATACTCGGATTTCACGCTCAGGCCTTAGCATTTTTGCTATAAATTCTTTTTTAAAATTTTGTACCTCTGTAGCTCTATTTAATTGAGAGATTGCGTTTTCGAATGGATTATTCATTTTATTTTTTATATATTAATTAATTATTTTTCTATTATACACTTTTATTTATGAAGCGCGAATGTAGATTGTCTCCATCTAAATTTTCCTCTATTTTTACTAAATTAAAATTATATACATCTTTTATTTTGTCTAAAGCTTCGTACAATTTATCTTGATCATATCCACAAACTATCATATCAGGATTGTATTTTTTAATATATTTCCATTCTCCTTGTATAGCATCTCCTTCTAGTACAATTGCATTTGGATATTGTTTTTGCAATAAAATAATCCTTTCTTTTATTGAATATAGAGAGGGCTTACCTTTTAAGTCTTTTACTATTTGAGTAGGGGTGAGAGCTATATAAAGTGCTTTTGATATTGAATTTACTTTATCTATAAAAAATTTATGCCCATCATGAAGTCCATCAAAGACTCCAAAAATCATAGTATTGTATTTTTGATTTTTATCCATATTAAAATTATATCATATATATAAAAATCGATTTTAAGCTTGTAAAATAAGGGGGGATTGGCTTAGTCTGTAATAGGTAATAGTACTTGACAAAACTATATATAATATGCTATAATATACATATGATAAAAAATACAAAAAATTTAATTATGTTTGGTGCTCTTGCTTTGGCTATGTTTGGTATCTTTGGTACTGCGCAAGCAAATATGTCTACATCAAATTATCCGATAACAGATTATCAGGCTTATAGTTCTATGAACAATAACTATAATCAAGGATACTATGGTAATAACTATTCAAATACAAATAATAGTAATACAAACAATAATGGCAATACAAATACTGGATACATACCTACAAATTATTCTGGATACGATAATCAATCAAATCAGACACAAAATGTATATGGTAGCGACCCCTCTGTTCCAAAGCCAGCTACTGTAGTTTCTACTAATACTTCAAGCACAAAGACTTTAGCAAGTAATACTGTAAAAAATACTTCAAGCACAAAGACTGTAAATAACACAAAAACTTCAAGTGATACAAGTACTGATACAGAGACAAAGAATTCAAATACTGTAATTGGTTCAGGTTCTGATATGAATAATAATGGAAATTCTATAGTAGCTTTGTCTGCTTATGGTTCAGATAGATTTTTACCAGATACTGTATTTGAGTGGATTATGGTTTTCTTCTTAATGCTTATCGTCATAATCTTATTTAGATTGATAATGAAAAGAAATCATCACGCTGAAGTAGAGGCTTAATATATAGACCAAAAAAATAAAACCCACAGATGTGGGTTTTATTTTTTTGCTACTTTTTTATCTTTTTGTGATGCAAGTCTTTCTTTTTTTATAGCAAGACGCTTTTTTGTCTTGTGAGAATGTCTTGATTTTTTCTTTGGAAGTAGTGTCGTATCTCTTTTTGCCATATATATAACGATATTATAATTGATAAATCATCAAAATGATGTACGAGTATTATACTTTAAAAATGATAAATAAGCTAGTTTATAAATTTTCTCCAAGTTTAAACCCAGCCCAAATTCCAAGGATACCACCTACTGCATTTCCTATAATTCCAACAAATGAAAATAGTCCAGATCCCCACAAAGAAGGAACAAAGCCACCTATTGTACTACCTACAAAAAGTCCAAACCAAATTAATTTTTTTCTATCCATATAAAATATATTATATCAGAAAATTAGTTTATTTTTTTATTTAAAAATAGACAGAATGATGTATAATGTATACATGAGTCAAATGTTGAAAATACTAAAAGGTATATTTATAACCATGTACATATTTTTATTAGTGTATGTGTCTATTTTTTATATACAGATTGGAAACTATTTAAACTTAGAACAAAATGCTATGCTCGTATTTATTGTTTGCAATATATTTATACTGGGCATTTACTACACATCTTTGCTCTTTAAAATAAATAAAATGGAATTTGAATTTACTTCTATAGTAAATCATGTCTTTAGGACTCCGCTTACACGCATTATGTGGATTGCAAAAGAGCTGAAAAGGAATGATTTAAATAGGGAAGAAAAGGATACATATTTACAAAATTTGGAAAATGCTACGACAAGAGTAATCGATATCGTGGATATTATCGCAGGGATTAAAGATATAAATAGTACGCAGGGTTATTTCTTTCAGGCTGTATATATAAGAGAGATATTTGAAAAATCAATTGCTAAATATAAAAAAGAAATTGAACAAAAAAATATATCGTTTAGCTTAATGCCATTTAAAGATATTCCACTTTTGACAGTAGATTTAAAAAAGATATCCTTTGTAATAGATGTATTGATAGAAAATGCGGTTTTGTACACAAATAAAAATGGGTCTATAAAAATAGAGCCGAAAGTAAAAAATGATAAAATAATTATTTCTATAAATGATGATGG
>CAZCDN010000053.1:0-2274 GCA_964497725.1 uncultured Candidatus Saccharibacteria bacterium
ATATCATATAAAACAAAAACACTCCCTAATTAGGAAGTGTTTTTGTGGATTATACCAATGTGTATAGACCGTTTTTATTCTTTTTAAAATATTTTGAATTTTGCAAATTTACCAAAATAGTATTTTTCTTTAGATATCTTTCTTTCATTACTTGATCTACTATATCGTCTTTATCCATTGGACCATTTTTCTTTAGTAATTCTTTGATGACATCTTTTACTACACCCTTTTTATATCCCCATTCAGATAGTGCATATATACCACGCCCTACTAATATAAATCTTTTATCTTTAATCAATTCATTGTGACAAGTCGCAGTATGGCATTTTTTCTCAAAAGTCTCACCTATAGAATTAGCAACTTCTTTAAAGTGCATAGGACTTCCGTGCTTTCTCATCATGAGAAATGCATAATCTTTTATACCACGAGCTTTTATATTTGAAGATGTAGCTTTACCCCATTCTCCGAGAGGATTTTTGTCGATCATCTTAGATATCGAAAGCCATCTTTTAGCCATCTCTTCATCTCTATATTTATCAGACAAATCTTTTAATTCATCTAAAAATTTATTTACAAATTCACTTTCTGGTATTAATTCATCGTCATCCAAGTTTGCATATAAATTCTTTAATGCTTTGTGTATACTGTCAGTCACTTCATCATCTACACCCCATCGTGTCTTGAAATTTGAATCTTCTTTGTGTTTTTTGAAATTATCTCCAAGGTGTAAGTATAAGTGAATATGATTTTGAGATATAGTATCTTTTGCAAGATGATTCAATAAATCTTCTTCTGATAAAATAGCACCTAGTGAATTTATAATCTCTTCCAATTCATCAAAAACTTCTTTTTCTTTTTTATAAGCTTCTGATTTACGAATTAGATTTATTGCAGAATTTTCAATTTGTCTTACACGCTCACGAGTTATGTTGTAGGTATTTCCAATAGCTTCAAGAGTCTTTCTTTCAGCTGTATCATTTAGTCCAAATCTATTTACAATTACTTCATATGCTCGATCTGGTAAATCAGCTAATATTTTCTTTGTAACTTGTTTTGGTTTGAATGTAATTGTTTTTGGCATTTGATTTAAATATTACCTATTAAATTGCTTATTACTAAAAATATCATATCATTATTAGTCAAATAAGTCAAATTTCTACAGACCCTTAAATAGCCTATATAATTCTATTTACCTTTATTTTTTGATCTTTCTCCCTCTTTCAAAAACTTTTTACGCAATCTTACTGTCTTGGGTGTGATTTCAAGATATTCATCATTGGCCATAGTCTCAAGTCCACGCTCGATACTAAGTCTAAATGCTGGTTTTAAGAAAATTGTATCATCTGTACCTGAAGCACGCATGTTTGTAAGCTGTTTTCCTTTTACTGGATTTACTACCATTTCATCACCTTTTGTGACGTTACCTACCACCATTCCTTCATAAATTTCATCACCGTGTTCCACATAAAGAATACCTCTTTCTTGTAAATTTCCAAGAGCAAAAGATACAGCTTTTCCTGAAATCATAGAAGTCATAGATCCTACTTCTCGCTTTTTAATTTCACCTGCATAATCTTTAAATTCTAAAAATCTTGAAGAAAGAATACCTTCACCTTTTGTATCAATCACAAACACTCCTCTATATCCAAGAAGACCTCGTGTAGGTATTTCTATAAGCATTCTTGTAATACCCTCTTTTTCTATCATACTTGTAATCATACCTTTGCGTGATGTAAGCTTTTCAATTACTGCACCAGAAAATTCACTAGGCACATCAATAGTCAATTCTTCATATGGTTCTTTCTTTTTGCCATCAACTTCTTTTATAATTACGCGTGGTTGTGATACTTGAATTTCATAACCCTCTCTTCTCATATTTTCAAGCAATACAGCAATGTGTAATTCACCTCTACCGTACACTACATAACCATCTCGACTTTCACCTGTATCAGTATCAAAGTCAACTTTTAATCCCACGTTTATTTCTAATTCTTTTTCAAGACGCTCTCTAATCTGACGACTTGTAACATACTTTCCTTCTCTACCTGCAAAAGGAGAATCGTTTACCAAGAAGTTTAATGAAATAGTAGGCTCATCAATTGAGATTGAAGGCATAGGTACAGTATCTTTATCTAGACAAAAAGTCTCACCTATATATACGTCTGGTATTCCTGCAATAATTGCAATATCTCCAGAAGATACATTTTCAGCATCTGTTCTTGTAATTCCTTCAAATGTAAACATTTTAGTAATTTTCGCATTTCGAGTTTCACC
>CAZCDN010000053.1:2284-3522 GCA_964497725.1 uncultured Candidatus Saccharibacteria bacterium
TACAAATATTTGAGAACCATTTTTCACAGAACCAGCATAAAGACGAGCGATGGCAAGTCTTCCCAAGAAATTGTCATAACCCAAATTGAAAACTTGAGCTTTGAAAGGCATATCTAAATCGCGTGATGCAACAGGTACATCTTCTAATATTAGATCAAGGAGTGGAGAAAGGTCTTTTCTTTCATCATCAATCTTGGTCATAGCTACACCGTCTCTACCTATTGCATATATAGTTTTGAAATCTATTTGTTCTTCTGTCGCACCAAGTTCTAAGAATAATTCTAAAATCTCATCATGAACTCTACTTGCATTTGCAGCTGGCTTATCAATTTTATTTATAACTACGATTGGCTTCAGTCCCAACTCTAAAGATTTTTTCAAAACGAAACGAGTTTGTGGCATTGGACCTTCTTGTGCATCTACTAAAAGAAGCACAGAATCGATAGCACGAAGTACACGCTCTACCTCAGAACCAAAGTCAGCGTGACCTGGAGTGTCTACTATATTTATTTTTGTATCCTTATAATTTACAGAAGTATTCTTTGAGTAAATTGTAATGCCTCTTTCTTGCTCAAGTGCATTAGAATCCATAGTGACTCCATCTTCTACCATCTTACATTGTTTCATTAATTGATCGGTCAGGGTTGTCTTTCCGTGGTCGACGTGAGCAATAATTGCGATATTTCGTATTTCCATAAATATAATTTCTTTTATCTTTCTTTTTAAATTAGTAAAAAATAAATCGCCATAGGGCGAAAATATATAATGTATAGTATCATAGATTTTACTATTTGTAAAATCATTATATAAAAAAATACCGCAAATCTATAAAAATAGTTGCGGTAAATTTTTGATTAATTCTAGTATTTTAGAGATAGCTCCAAATACGAAAAGAGTCGAGACAAAATTTGCAAGTAAGAATAGATATATTACATATCTATTATCTTTCTTATATATTGCAAATAAAGCTGGTGCTGTGAAAAATAAAAATGAACTAGAAAAGAATCTTTTCCACCTAGCTTCTATTTTTCTAATTTTTTCTAATTCTGTTCTTTTTAAATATATATAGAAAAATATACCTATAAAAGAAGCACAGATGAACATGATAAAGATTGAAGAAAAAGCTATCCAAGTTTTATTATTCTTAATAATTACAGTGTCTAGGGATGTAAAGACAAAGAAAGATAATGTCTTGAGAAGAATCAAGAACCATCCTCCTTCTTTTAGAAGATTATTCT
>CAZCDN010000054.1:0-3505 GCA_964497725.1 uncultured Candidatus Saccharibacteria bacterium
TGCCCTGAGGTATTTGAAGGGTTGTTACGAATATGCAACATCAAAGGTTTTTTTAATTCATTTGCTAATTTGATTTGCATAATAAAAGCCTCTTTCTGTTTAGCTATAGTTTCTTCTGTACATCTATAATAGTCGAGTCCACACTCACCTATTCCAACTACTTTTGGATCTTTCAATAATTCCTTATATGCTTCATAATCAAAAACTTCTCCACGAGAAGTAAATTCTTTTCCTCCTTCTCCAAGCTCTTTTTCGTCGTGATATGAAGCTCCTGTATGTATAGGATGTAGACCAATGATGGCATACACCCCTTCTTTATAAGCACGAGCCATTTCTACAGCTTTTTTTGAAGTATCTAATTGTGTACCCACGTTTATCACCCAAGTGTCATTATCGAGCGCACGACGAATAACCTCATCTCGATCCTCGTCAAAAGCTTTGAAGTTCACATGTGAATGTATGTCGATGTATTTTGGCATATTAATCTTTTCTTAAAAATAATGGCTCGCTTGGTTTTTTATTTGCACGTATCAATGCTTTCAACTTTTCATTGGTCTCAGGCATTATAGGATTTAGCATTCGAGCTATTGTATACAATTCTAAAATCATTTCAGAAATCAATTTTTTTCCAGCTTCCAAATCAGTTTTTACTAATTTAAAAGGTTCTGTAGTTTGAATTTTTTTATCCAAGTCTCCTATTTTTTCCCAAATATAATCTGTAGCTTGCTTTATATCAAAGCTTTCTAAGTGATCAAAAAAACCTTGAGGTATACTTTTTTCAGGGATCTCGGGACAATTTTCTAAATATTTTTCTGAAAGTGTAAGTAATCTTGAAGAAAGATTTCCTAATCCATTTGCAAGTCCAGAATTGTAAGCTTCTTTAAAGCGCTCAATTGTAAATGGAGAATCTTCAAAAGAAGATACTTCTCGTAGTAAAAAATATCGCAATGCATCTGTGCCATATTCTTCTACAATCTCTCTTGGGTCTACCACATTTCCAAGAGTCTTACTCATCTTTAGTCCTTTGTCAGCAGTGATAAATCCATTTACCACAATTTGATGGGAATTTTTCACCTCTGCAGCCATAAGCATTGCTTGCCACATTGCACCTTGAAAACGAGTATTGTCTTTTCCACAGTATTGAGTCGGAGTACCATTTATCCAATATTTTTCAAAATCTCCACCTTTAGAAGGCTTGTCCTGAGCGAAGTCGAAGGACCAACCCAAAGTATTTATATAGTTAGTTAGTGCATCAAACCACACATACATCACCTGTGTATCATCCCCTGGTACAGGAATACCCCATGGCATTTTTTCTTTTTTACGAGAGATTGAAAAGTCTTGAAGTCCATTTTCTACAAATTTTTTAATTTCATGAAAACGAAATTCTGGAATAATAAAATCTGGATTTTCTTTATAAAAATTTAAAAGTACACTTTGAAACGCCGAATACTTAAAGAAATAATTTTCTTCTTTTATGATTTGTAATTCTTTACCTATATGGTCTGGACAAAACCCTTCTTCATTGAGCTCGCTGTCAGTCTTCTCGCTTTCACAACCTACACAGTATTTTGCTTCATAATCTTTTTTATATATAAATCCATTTTTGTCTACTCTCTTCCAAAACTCTTGTGCACCCTCTTCGTGCTTTTTATCAGTGGTACGAATAAAATTTACATCTGAAGAAACACCAAACATTTTTATCTGTTCTTTAAATACTTCAAACCCTTGGTCGACAAATTCTTGAGCAGTTAGATTATTTTCTTTTGCTTTTTCATAAATCTTGAGACCATGCTCATCAGTACCAGTATTGAAATATACATCATAGCCCACAAGTTTTTTGTATCGAGCAATACTATCTGCACGTATAAATTCTAGTGCATGCCCCATATGAAGAGGTGCATTTACATAAGGAAGTGTTGTTGTAATATAAAAAGGCTTATTCATACACTAAGAATTGCGAGCTAGGATTTTTTCTTTTTCAATATCCCCTAAAAATTCTAGCAATAATACTGCGACTGGTATAGAAAGTATAATCCCCCAAAATCCGGCGAGTTGCGCACCGGCAATCAAAGATATGACTACTACAAGAGGAGGAATACCTATAATTTTTTTAACAACAAGTGGATATATAAGATAACCCTCAAATTGCTGGACGATTATATAAAGGCCAGAAACCATGAGAGCAGCAGTAAATCCTCCATCTACATAAGATATAGCTACAGCGGGCACAAATGCAAGTATCATACCAAAAGGAATGAGTTCGAAGAGTGCGCTTGCAAGAGCAAGAACTAGAGCGTATTTTACACCCATAATAGTAAGACCGAGATATATCAATATTCCCACAATAAGACCTACAAGCATTTGTCCTTGCATCCAAAGACCAATCTTTCTTTCTGTTCTTAACCATAGATCAATAGCATAATCTTCTTGAGCTTTTGGAATAATAATTCGTAAAAAATTTTCTATTCCCTTCTCTTTCATTGATAAGTAAAAAGAAATTATTATTATGAGTACAAGGTTTATCACACCACCAAAAACAGATCCTGCTACAGAAAAGAATCCGCCAGAAAAACCAGCCGCAAAATTTCTTGTTTGATTTATAATTTCAGCCAATGAGACATTTTTAGAAATACTTGTTACTACATTTTTAGCATCATTTATAGTTGTACCTTGAAATGTATCTAGTATAGGTCCTCCAGATACGTATTTCCCTACTTCTCCTGCAATTGCAGAGACCTCGTTTACAAGTACTGGAATAAATACATAAAAGATACCAAAAAGCACAGACCCACACACTAAATATATAAGGAATACAAGTAGTGCTCTATTTTTTATATATTTTTTAAATCGAAGTACAGCTGATTCTATAAAAGAAGCAATTACTATCGAGGTAAGGATTACAAGTACTAAGTTGCGGAGTTTTATCAAAGAAATGATAAATATACCAAACAGTATAATTCTGATTATTGTGCCATTGCTTATATTTAGGTTCATATTTTGACTAGTAGAACTCATATATACATACTATCATACAAACTTAAAATGTCAGTAATTTTTCAAATTTTGCTTTTTCTTTAAATGGCCCTATTATACTTAGATTTAAGTTCTTTGTGACAAATATTTTTTTTGCAATATTTTGTATATCTTTAGCCTCTACCATGTTTATCTTTTTTGCTTTTTCTTCTATGCTTCTCATACTTCCCTTTAATACTTCCTGATTGCCATAAAAATTCGCAATATCATCAGTGGCTTCAAGTGAAAGCTTTGCATTACCAATCAAGAATGATTTTACTTTTTTTAATTCTTCTTCAGACACAAGCTCAGTTTTCAATCGAGCACATTCTTTTAAAATTTCTTTTATAACCTCCTCTGTACGAGCGTTGTTTACACCTGCAGAGATTTGAAAAGCTCCATAATCAGTAGATACATCATTGTAAGACCTCACATAGTAAGCGACTCCCATTTCTTCGCGAAGCTTTATAAAGAGTCTAGAACTCATACC
>CAZCDN010000055.1:0-698 GCA_964497725.1 uncultured Candidatus Saccharibacteria bacterium
TTTTGTTGTATTATATAGACTTATATGTCTCACGGAGAAGTAATTATACGTTTTGAGAAGGTGTCATTTGAATATGGACACAACAAGCCCATCTTGGAAGAGGTGGATTTTTCTGTACGCCGAGGAATGAAAGTGACTGTGATGGGGCAAAATGGTGCAGGTAAAAGTACTCTTTTTGGTTTGATTACAGGTGCTTTTTCACCTGAGGACGGAAATGTTCATTTGAAAAATGGCGCGACTATTGCTCTTTCTCGACAAGTAATACCAAGAGACGAATTGGAACTGACTGTGAGAGAATTCTTTGAGAAATGCTTTGATGAGAAAATATATGATATTGATCCTAGGATTGATAAAATACTCGAAGTAGTAAATCTAAAAGGACACGAAAATGTGCACGAAAGAAAAATAAAAACTTTTTCTGGTGGACAACAAGCGCGTATACTTCTTGCATCAGCACTAATACAAGAACCCGATATACTTCTTCTAGATGAGCCGACAAACAATCTAGATAAAGCAGGAATTGCTCACCTCACAGATTTTTTGGTGCAATATAAAAAAACTGTAATCGTCATTTCCCATGATGCGCACTTTTTAAATGCATTTACTGACGCAGTCCTTTACCTCGATGTGCACACTAGAAAGATAGAACAATACGTAGGAAACTATACAAATGTGCGTGACCAAATCGCAGCGCGTAT
>CAZCDN010000055.1:708-3388 GCA_964497725.1 uncultured Candidatus Saccharibacteria bacterium
GCGTATGGAAAGAGAAAATAGAAAAAATGCATTGCTGTCAAAAGAAATACAAGCAAAGAAAGACCAAGCAAATGCTTTTGCTATGAAAGGAGGAAATTTGCGTGCTGTGGCAAAAAGAATGCGTGAGCTCGCTTCAGACCTTGAAGATGAAAAAGTAGATGTAAGAAGAGAAGATAAAGCAATACGACCTTTTACTATTCCTCATCAAGAAGATTTTACTGGTGATATACTCGTACTCGAATCGGTATCTGTACTAAAAAAAGGTGAGCCAAAAATAAAAAAGGTAAATATAAAATTGAGAAAAAATAAACACCTATTACTTTCTGGTCCTAATGGAATTGGAAAAAGTACACTGCTTGAATCTATCGCACACAATCGCTCAATAGGAGGTACTATCGGTGAAGGAGTAAGGGTAGGATACTATAGACAGGATTTTTCTACACTCGACTTTAATCAGTCAGCTTATGATTCACTTGCAGGAGCAATGAGAGAAGTAGAAGGCAAAGTAGATGAAGAGCAAATACGAAAAGTACTCGCTAGCTTTTTGATAGTAGGAGATATGGTGCGCACAAAAATCGGTAGTCTTTCTGAAGGACAAAAAGGACTTGTAGCTTTTGCAAGACTTGTGATAGAGCGTCCTGGACTCCTTATTCTCGATGAGCCAACAAACCATATAAACTTTAGACACTTGCCAATAATAGCAAAGGCGCTACATGACTATAAAGGTGCTATGATACTAGTATCTCACGTACCCGACTTTGTGGAACAAGTACGCATTGATGAAACTTTAGATTTAGAAAAATAAAATTTTATGAATATTCGGAATAAAATTATCCTATCAAAAGAGCAAGTAGCTTTGGGGCAAATATTTATCGTATTTGTGTTGCCTGTATTGCTCATTTATTACAATGTGATTTCAAAAGATTTTAGGATGATTATTCTCCTCGTAATGTCGCTATTTGTATATGGAGTGATTAGAAAAGAAAAATGGACTAATGAAATGATCGGTCTTTCTGATAATACTTTTAAGAAATATTTTTTACCTTACATATATATAATCACGATAGGAACAATGGCTATCATAATGTATGCTCGGAGTTTTGATATGGATGTGCAAGAATCTTGGTGGACAAATCCACACTTTCTATTTTTGTTTATAGTGGTATCTTTTTTACAAGAATTTACATATAGAGGATTTTTGATACCAAAATTGAAAGTCGTATTTACTGACCGATTGGGAATAGTACTCATAAATGCATTACTTTTTACACTACTACATATCATATTTCCAGTTCCACACATAATACTACCGCTTGCATTTATCGGAGGACTTGCATTTTCTGTGCTCTATATGAAATATCCAAATTTGATTTTGATATCGATTGCACATTCAGTATTTAATTTTGTGGCTGTGCTACACGGATTTTTTGTAATGCATTTTTAATTTGCACAAAATAACTTTATGATAGATAAAAATAAAAATGAAGAAAATATATATGACCTCATAATCATAGGAGGGGGAGCTTCTGGTATGATGGCTGGATGTGTGGCAAGTAGTGAAGGCAAGAGAGTGCTTATCTTGGAAAAAAATAAAAGCTTGGGTGCCAAGCTAAAAATCACAGGAGGTGGTAGATGCAATATCACAAATGCAGAAGAAGATATGAGAATATTTATGAAAAACTACGGTAAGGCCGAACCTTTTTTATACTCAGCCTTTTCTATTTTTGGCATGAAAGATACATTTAAATTTTTTGAAGACAGGGGACTTCCGCTCGTAGTACAAGCTCGAAAGCGTGCATTTCCACATACTGAAAAAGCGACAGATGTATACCTTGTACTAAAAGAGCAATTAGATAAAAACAACGTGGAATATGTACTAAACTGTAGTGTAAAAAAAATAAATCATAAAGATAAAAAGATTGTATCTGTGACTACGAGTAGTGGAGAATATAAAGCAAAATCTTTTATACTTTCGACTGGGGGTATGTCTCACCCTGAGACTGGAGCAACGGGTGATGGATTTAGATTTTTGAAAGACTTGGGGCATAAGATAAAAGAACCTACACCATCGATAGTACCTGTGGAAGTGAGTGATAAATGGGTACATATACTCGCAGGAATTTCTCTTTCATTTATGAAAATTACTTTTTTTCTGGAAGACAAAAAAGCTTTTTCAAAAAAAGGGAAAGTTCTCTTTACTCACTTTGGACTTTCAAGTCCACTCATACTAAATAGTGCAAGTAAGATAGGTGACCTTTTGCAAAGTGGAAAAGTGACAGCGAGTATCGATATGTATCCAGATACTGATCATGGGGCACTCGATGCTACTATCACAAAAGTATTTGATAATAATAAAAATAAAATTCTTAAAAATGTGATAAAAGAAATTGTGCCTGAAGGTATGACTCAAGCCATGGAAATTTTATTTGAAAAAATTGGTATTGATATCGATACGAAAGTGCATAGTGTAAAAAAAGAAGAGCGAAAGAAAATTGTACACTTGATCAAGGCTATGCCTCTCCAAATTACAAATCTTATGGGTTATGATCGAGCGGTGGTGGCTGATGGCGGAGTAATTCTCGATGAAGTAGATATGCGAACAATGCAATCAAAATTTTATGAAAATTTATATGTGACTGGGGACCTTTTAAATATAAATAGGCCATCAGGTGGGTATGGA
>CAZCDN010000056.1:0-2097 GCA_964497725.1 uncultured Candidatus Saccharibacteria bacterium
CATTTATCACTTCTGATGCTTCAGGTCCAAAACACCTTTTGCTTAAAATGTCACGTGCGACACTAGAATCACTTGCAGATGAATTTATTTCTAGATCAATAGAAATCACAAAGCGTGCAGTAGAAGCAAGTCCATTTAAATTAAATGAGATAAACGAAATCATATTAGTAGGTGGACAAACTAGAATGCCAGCTATTATCGAAGCAGTAAAAAAACTTTTTGGAAAAGATCCAAATCGTTCTATAAATCCTGATGAAGTAGTAGCTCTCGGTGCTGCTGTGCAAGCAGGTGTACTTCAAGGTGATGTAAAGGATGTATTACTTCTAGATGTGATTCCACTTTCACTCGGTATAGAAACTTTAGGAGGAGTATCTACAAAGCTTGTAGAAAGAAATACGACTATTCCAAGTTCTAAATCTCAAACATTTTCAACAGCAGCCGACAATCAGACAAGTGTAGAAATTCACATTACTCAAGGTGAACGCCCAATGGCAAGTGACAATAAATCACTAGGTAAATTTATCCTAGATGGTATTCCACCTGCACCACGAGGTATGCCACAAGTAGAAGTGACTTTTGATGTAGATGCAAATGGTATCTTGAATGTAAAAGCTAAAGATAAAGCAAGTGGTAAAGAACAATCTGTAAGAATTGAAGCGGCTAGTGGTCTTTCTGCAGAAGAAATTCAAAAGATGAAAGATGATGCTGAATCAAATGCAGGTGAGGATGCAAAAAAGAAAGAAATGGTGGATGAAAAAAATACAGCAGAAATGATGATATTTACAGCAGAAAAATCTTTGAAAGAGTATGGCGAAAAAATTGATGCAGAGTTGAAAAAATCTGTAGAAGAAAAAATCGCTGCAGCAAAACTCGCAAAAGATGGATCTGATATAAGTGCTATGAAAAAAGCCCTAGAAGAACTTTCAACAGAGGTTTCAAAAATCGGTGAAGTAATGCAAAAAGCTGGTGATACTTCTACTGAGACTCAAGCAGAAGCTCAATCTGAAGAAATCAAAGACGCTGAGACTAGTGAAAGTTCTGACGAAGGAAATACAGAAAGTAAATAAAATTACCAAGTAATGTGTGAAAAGTAGTAGGTATATATTCTTGCTACTTTTTACCAATTACTTTATAATCAATACCATCATAAATTATGTCAAAAGATTACTACAACATTTTAGGAGTTGAGAAAAGTGCTTCGAAAGAAGATATTAAAAAAGCTTTTCGTAAACTCGCTCATCAATACCATCCTGACAAAACAAAAGGAGACGATTCAAAATTTAAAGAAGTAAATGAAGCTTATCAAACTCTTTCCGATGACAATAAGCGTGCTCAATACGACCAATTTGGATCTGCTGGACAAGGAGGATTTGGTGGTGGAGGCGGATTTAATCAAGGTCAAGGTTTTGGAGGTTTTGACTTCTCAGGCTTTCAAGGACAGCAAGGTTTTGATATGGGCGACCTAGGAGACATCTTTGGTGATTTCTTTAATGGTGGAGGCCGTAGAGGCTCACAGGCACGACGTGGGAGAGATATATCTACAGAAATAGATATTACTTTTGAAGAATCTATCTTTGGAGTAATAAGAAAAATTTTAATTACAAAACAATCTACTTGTAGTACTTGTTCGGGTTCTGGTGCAAAAGTCGGTACAAAAATGGATACTTGTAAATCTTGTAATGGACAAGGAAAAGTTCGTGAAATGAAGCGCTCAATACTAGGCACATTTCAAACAGTGGTAGAATGTACGACTTGTAATGGTGATGGAAAAATTCCACATGAAAAATGTGGTGATTGTGCGGGTGCTGGGGTGAGCAAAAAACAAGAAGAGATTGAAATAAAAATTCCAAGTGGAATCGACAATGGCGAAATGGTGAGAATGACTTCTATGGGTGAAGCTGTGAAAAATGCACAATCAGGAGATTTGTATATAAAAATAAACGTAAAACCTCACAAGACATTTAAGCGCGAAGGGGTCAATCTTATATCAGATATTGAAATAAAACTCACTGATTCTTTGCTTGGTGTAAAATATCCATTAAAGACACTCGATGGAGAAGTAGACGTAAAAATTCCAGAAGGAATAAAACACAAAGA
>CAZCDN010000056.1:2197-3333 GCA_964497725.1 uncultured Candidatus Saccharibacteria bacterium
CTTTGGAAAATAGGTATGGAGGAATACAATACTCAGTACTTTGATTTTAATAAAGACGGAGATCTTGTAATAAAAGAAGGGAACAATCTTTACAATGTTCAATTTTTAGCTGAAAAATTAGGTACTTCACTTGAGATACTTTGTCCTTTTATTATTGAAGAAAGACTAGAAGACTTTTTAGACCTTACTGAAGTAATCATAAAGAAGATGAAATACCAAGGAAAGTTTTTCTATCACTATCCAATGAAGGTAAACCAAAATAAAGAAGTGGTCACAGCTCTTGTGGGCGAAGGTGCCCACCTGGAGACTTCTTCTTACAATGATCTTTGGCTTGTAAAGAAAATGCTCGAGCAAGAAAATTTTAATCCCAAAATGCGTGTACTTTGCTCTGGACCAAAGACTGATCAGTATATGAACCTTATCGACGATCTTCAGCATAAAGGTCTACAAATCATACCGCTTATCGAAGGTCCAAATGAATTGAAATTTTTACAACAAAGTAGATACAATGTGGGTATACGTCTCGACATGCCAGTAAAAGCTGATTCTCATTGGAATAAATCTATTGACCGTTTTGGTTTTTCAGCTGAAGACATCCTGGGGATGAGTGGTTTTAAAAATTTAAAAATTCTTCACTATCATATCGGTTCACAAATTGAAAAAGTAAATGATATTTTTGCTCCAATTAAATACGCACTCGATGTATTCTTTGATTTAAAAGAAAAAAATCCCTCACTCGATACTCTCGACATTGGTGGAGGAATGCCTATTCCATATAAAAGAAATAAAAGTTTTCCAATTGATAAGATAATGGAAAAAATATTTAGCTTAATGAAAGAAGAGGCTGATAAAAGAAATATGCCTCATCCAAATCTAATATGTGAATGGGGAAGATACATAGTTGCTCCAGCACAAATTACTATATTTAAAATAATTGATGACAAGAAAATAAATAATAAAAAAGCTGAAGCAAAAAAATGGTATGTAATAGATGGTAGCTTTATGAATGACCTCCTCGATACTTGGGCAATAGGTCAAAAATGGGCTATAGCTCCAGCAAGTAATATAGGTGACGAAAATCTTACTGATGTATGGCTTGCGGGATCTTCTTGCGACTCTGATGATATATATACAGG
>CAZCDN010000057.1:0-3222 GCA_964497725.1 uncultured Candidatus Saccharibacteria bacterium
TGACAATGTGCTCCTATTTATATTACTAAAAAATATTATAAATAGAAGAAAAACTAACTTATAAATGAATTCGCCAGTACGGATTTTCATTTACATGCCTCAATGTTTACACAACGAAGAATGAAATCTAACCAAAACTTAAGCAAAAACTTTATATATTATATCATACACACAAGTAAAGCGCAAATTTTAAAAGCTATTCATCATCATCTTCTCCTAGTTCTCCAGAAGAAAGTGCTGTAATTATCTTTTCTATACCACCTTCCATTATGTTTGGAATGTTTGACCATGATTGTTTTATTCTGTGATCAGTCACACGGTCTTGAGGAAAATTGTACGTACGAATTTTCTCACTTCTATCCCCTGTCCCTATTTGGTTTTTTCTTTCAGCACCGTATTTTTTGGCTTCTTCTTCATCTTTTAATATTTGTAATTTTGAAATTAAAATGGTCATAGCTTTTTCGCGATTGCCAAGCTGATTTCTCTCTGTAGTACATCGCACATCAATACCAGTAGGTATGTGGATAAGTCTTACCGCTGTCTCCACCTTGTTTACGTTTTGCCCACCGGCACCACCAGACCGTGAATATTCCATTTCAAGGTCACTTGGATCAATTTCTATCGTAGTCTTTTTTCTGATCGGTAGTATTGCTACTGATGCAGTCGATGTATGGATACGCCCGTTTTTTTCTGTAGCTGGAATTCTTTGTACTCTATGTACACCAGTCTCATACTGGAGTTCTTTGTATACATCTTTTCCTTTTATTTCAAAAGAAGCTTCTTTGTATCCACCTACATCATTTGCAGATGTGTTTAAAGTTTTAAAATTCCATCCCTTTACTTCAGCGTATCTTTCATACATGTGTGCGATTTGCCACGCAAAAAGAGATGCTTCATCTCCACCAGCACCTGCACGCACTTCAAGAATAATTTCATTTGGAAATTCCTCTTCCTCTTTTTCACTCTTTAAAATTTCTTCGATTTGTCTTTCAATTGCATCTTTTTGGAATTTAATATTTTCAAATTCTTCAAATGCTAATTCTTTCATACTCTCATCTTCGGCTACCATAGCATTTATTTTTTCTTCCTCTTTTAAAAGGCGTTCGTATTCTGAAGCAAAGTAACTTGTCTTATTATTCTTTTTTAATTCTGTTAAATCTAGTTCCATATTTTTATATTATATCAAAAAACCCCAGATTAATCTTTAAAAAGATTATAATTCTGAGGAATTTTTAAAATCATTTATTTACCTGCTTTTGCAAGTCGTTTTTTGAACTTGTCTACACGTCCTGCAGTATCTAGTACCTTTTCATTACCAGTATAAAACGGGTGGCATTGACTACAAATTTCAACTTTGATTTCGTCCATTACAGAACCTACTTCAAAAGAAGCTCCGCATACGCAAGTTACTTTTGATTTTATGTTGTATTTTGGGTGTATATCTTTTTTCATATTAGAATACTATAGCATAAGCTTATAAAATAATCAATTGTCGTTTATAAGTTTTATATCACCATCTATATTGCTCGCATGAGACAGTACAGCATTGGCATAAAAGGCATTTTTAATGGTTGGATGAGAACAAGATACACCAGAATAGTATCTACAAGCTGCATTACTTTCTGCTGTATATCCACCGGCACCTGCGCCTAATTCTTGTAAATATACAGCTGTAGCCATTACTGCGTGTTCAGGGTTCCAAGGGTTTGCATATTTTACATTAAAGTTTTTTGCTATTTTTGAAGCAAATATTTGCCAAGTAGAAGGTATAAATTGAGAAGGACCCATAGCACCTCCATATCCAGCTACTCCAGCGAGTGGACAAGAGATACGAGTATTGTAAGGATCAAGCCCCAAGTTTGCTGTAATTGTCAAAAATGGACCCACATCTCTTGTTGCTTTCATTCCATTTTCAAAAATTCTTCCAGTATTAATTCCCTTACTTGCTCCAGTACTAGCATCAGCGAGAAAACACAATCCCACATTTTTACCAAGATTAGTTTCTTGTTTTAGTATTCCTAGTATAAACGCAGTTCGCACTCCTGTCTTTGTCGACGCATACTCGGCATATTTTACAGCATCACCAAATGGTATACCTCCACCTTGTACTCCTCCAGCAAGTTCAAACAATCTTGCACGAATTTTAGCAGCTTCAGCTTTTCTCTGAGTTAAAAGATTCGAATATTCCACCTCTTTATTTTTACTTATAGAAAGAAGTACTTTTTGATTTGCTTGATCTTTTTCTACCTCTTTCTTAGTGTTTTCAAGTTCTGCTTTTACATCATTTTCTTTATTTCTTTTTTCTTCAAGATTTTTCTTTTCTTGCTCTGTCACACCGCGCACACTTTTAATTTGATCCACAGAATTTTTAATAGCCTTTTTTATAGAAGCAAATCTTTCTACATCTCCATACATGTCCGAGATTTTCTCACTTGATAAAAGCAATGCTATAATGGGCATATCATCTATCTCTCTATTTTTACGTATCAATTGAGCAAGGGTTTCTTTTTCAGTCTCTATTTTTTCTGTAAGCTCTTGAATTGTAGAACTCTTTTTTATAATCTCTCCACCCAATTTTTGAATTGTGAGATTTTTTGATTGTATATCGAGTTTTGATTTACCTATTTTAGTAGAAAGTATACTTATATCACGAGAAAGAGAAGCACTTTGTCCTTTTTGACCATCGAGCTCTTTTTGTTTTTGAGCTATTTCTTTTTCTAGTTGTGCGAGCTCTGATTCAAGTCTTGCTCTATCGCTTTGTGCATCTTGGAGAAGATCTGCTTGTACAATACCAGTACTGACAGCAAAAAATCCTATTACAAGCAATACAAATATACTTATTTTTTTATACTGAATCATATCTATGTATTATAACATAAAAAAATCCACATTACTGTGGATTTTTTTATGTTATAAAAGATTATTCGGATTTAGTATCTCCTACTATTTCTTCCTCTTCTTTTTTACCTCTCTTTTCTACTTCTATTGAAGCTAAGTCTACTGGTGTACTTTCCTCAGATTCTTCTTTTTGTTCTGCTACAAGAGCCACTACTTCTTCACCATCTGTAATCATAGTCACACCTTGTGGTAGAACTATGTCTTTTACGTGAATTTGGTTCTCGAGAGTAACTAGTGTGTCTAGTGATACTTCGATTTCGTTAGGCAAGTTCTTTGGAAGAGCTTCAATTTCTACTTCGTGAAGAACTTTTACAAGAGTACCTA
>CAZCDN010000058.1:0-3203 GCA_964497725.1 uncultured Candidatus Saccharibacteria bacterium
TACACAGGCCAACCTAATGCATTTTTGATATTATAGAGATAGGAGTTTAGAATCCAACAACACTAAAATTATTAAAGGCTTCAGCTATAGTGAATAAAAAAAATAACACAGAAAACAAATACACAAATATAATATTTAATATCCAAATAAAATATTTGTTGAAATTAAATTTCCTAATCAAATATCTTGGAATCAATAGACTAATAGCTGGTATAATTATAAAAATATAAATCAAAAATAGATTACCACTCATATTGGTTGCAGGAACGCTATCAGGTATAAGTATTAAGGGAGCAAAAAAAATAATAAGAAATAGACTGTACACAGAAATAAATACTCCAATTTTTTTAATCATTTTCATAAGCCTATTTTACCTTAAAATAATATCTAAGCTCTTCTTCTACTAATTAAAAAAAATAATAGATTTTTAACTTTTATAAACACAAAATTTAAAATCAAAATAAAAATAAAATCTATTAAGAAAGTATTAACAGAAAATACACCATTATAATAATATCCAAGAGGAAAACCATATCCTTCAGATATACAAAACATCCCTGTACATTCTTCATAGAAAGACAAGCTTACAATTGTTAAAAAAAATGGACTCAAAAAATATTTTGAAAATCTTTTTTTTGACAACACTCTTAGAACTTGTAAAGATATGAACAATAATACAAACCAAAAAATAAAGTTCAGAAAAAATCCTGAAATAATTATTCTATATGGAATAGGCCCCACATCCATACATATACTCCAAAATTTGATTGGAAAACCAGAAAAACAATCAGGTCCATTACTAGCATAAATGTAAATTATAATTATAGACAAAATAAAACTAAAAATGGATTCTTTTATTACACTCTTGATATTCATAAATCTATTTTACCTTAAAATAATATCTTTTAACAAGAGCAGTTATCAAGCATAGTGTAGAAAATGATAGGATTACTGAAATTGTCCTGCTAGGGATATTTGTCTCCCCTGCCTGAGCAATCAAAGGATTATTTTCTTCGATTATTTCATTTTGAACTTCATCGTATACCATGTCTTTATTTTCTTTTTGGTTTTCTAAAACATTTTGAACATCTGCTGTTTTGTTTTCTTCTATTTTATTTTTAGGTAGAAAAATATTTAAGCCCAAAATTGGATTTTTTATTTCTATCTCTATTTCTTCTTTCTTCTTCATAGATCCAAATGTACTAACACCTTCTTCTGATTGATGCTCGTTTATAAATTCATCATAGGCGTAATCTAAATAACTTTGATTTTTATCCAAGTCTTTAAAATCAGTCAGAGTAGTCTCATACTCACTATCTCCATCGCTATCAAGTATTACGCTTGAATAAGTCCCAGAATTTATAGATAGCTTAATTTGAGAATTTGTATTTATATCTACTCCTTGCCAGTATCGTGTGTAGTTTACAGTATCTCCGTTTACATTTTTAATCGCTAAATCAAAATCTCCATTGTCCGTAGCGTCTCCTTCTATTCTATAATCTGGTCCCTTTGGTAAATATACAAAAGCTTTATCTTCAATGAGCTCATATACTACGCCAGGTATACTGTTTTCAATATTTCCATATTCATCAGGACCTGCATGGTTTTCATTTTCGTCGTAGATATGTAAATCTATGGGACTATGCTTGCTAAGGATATCACCTTCTATGGGTGTACATACGCTATCATCTTTACTAAAAGTACTAGTATCCTCATCTTTTATTATTTTATATGCAAGCTCGGGAATACTGCCCGAGCTTGGCATTTCACCATGAGAAATATTATTTACAAAATACTTGTCACTCACGTCTACACCATTTGCACTTACAAGAGGCACAGTAGTATCTCCATTTGTAAAACTCAAATCAAAATCTTCTTTTAAAGTAAAGCGCTTAATGCCTACTTTCAATCTAATGTCTAATCTCGAAATAGTTCCTTTTCCACAACCAACTACATTTGATACATCAATATCTCCAAAATCAATATCATCAATACTTGAATGCAAAATATCTGCTTTTGTATACAAGGGCTGATTGATTTCTTTTGAAAAAAGAAAATTTACAGATTCCTCATAATTCATAAAATCTATATCACCTCCAAGTATTTTCAGGTATCCACTGCCGACTGAAAAATACTTTCTACTTGGAACAAGTTCATAAATTGCTGGCATATTTTGAGAAATAAATTTTAATCTTTTTTGATTCAAAAGAGACTTTCCAAAAAAACTAATTCCTAGATCATCTCCATAAAGCAAAGCCTTTGCACCCTTGGGAGCACCTAGGTGTGGTGTACCCATAAATACAACCTTGTTTAGTTTTTGATTTCCAAAATCTCTGATAAATGTCTTGGTCACGATACCTCCCATACTGTGTGATGCAATATCTACTTTTTCTACTCCCGAGTCAAGGATTATTTGGTTTATCTTGTCATTTAAAAGCATGGCCGTGTCCACATTGCTAAACCTCCAATCATACGGAAATACAAATAAATCTTTTCCTTCTTCATATCCATTATTTAAAAAGTAGTCGATAAAATAATCAAATATATGGCTATCTTGTTTTACTAAAAGAGTATCTAATCTTGCATTTCTAATTATATCCCCAACCCTCATAGGAAAATCTTTGTTTTCTTTTCCTAAAGAATCTAGTGCTAGATCATCCAAAAAACTATCTTTATTGATGTTAAAAACTAGCTTCTCTACATTCGGCCAAATTTCTTTTTCATCATCATAATCTTTATATAAATAACTTCCGGTAATTCCAGGGATTATAATGAGCGGTACATTTTTTGTAGGCTTACTTTTTAAAAATGGAATAAAAAGCACATCACCATATATTGCATTCCCTTTACCTTTTGGATTCTCAATTTCATTCAATGGTCCAGTCTTGTCACCCCACCATATATTTGTAAAATCTAAAATCTCTGATGAAAAAGCTAATACCCCAAAAGAAATATTGTCATAAACTGATGTTCTCTTAAAAACAAATTCGCTATTGTTTGTATACACACCAAGACCAATATCATTTGCTTTTATATCCATCAAATCAAACGAAATTTGATTTTTACGATAAGGTTCATTGCTACCATAAACTTCTACAGCAGAATATTCAAAACCTGAAATTTCCCCATTTGATAAATCCAAATTTCCACCATTGAACAATACGACTCCATATTGACCATTTTTAATATTTGCCTTTTTAGAA
>CAZCDN010000059.1:0-3093 GCA_964497725.1 uncultured Candidatus Saccharibacteria bacterium
GAGTAGCTATGATATAATAAAAAAATGAATAAAAAATATTTGATCGGTAATTGGAAAATGAATCCTACTTCTTTGATTGAAGCGGAGAGATTATTTAAAGAATTTAAAAAGGTTGCTTTATCTACAAAAAATACAAATACCATTTTGTGTGTCCCGTATCCATATCTTTATGCACTAAATAAATTAAAAACAACTACAAAATTTTCTTTGGGTGTACAAAATATATTTGAAGAAAAAGAAGGAGCTTTTACTGGAGAAGTATCACCACTTATGGTGTATGGTATGGGTGCTACATATAGTATTGTAGGGCATTCAGAAAGAAGGTCTAGGGGTGATACAAATAGTGAAATAAATCAAAAAATAAAAATCTTATTAAAAAATAAAATTACTCCAATTTTGTGTGTGGGAGAAAAAGCTCGCGACGATAAGCATATGTATTTTGATTTTATAAGGACACAAATAGTAGAAGCATTTTCTGGTATATCTAAAAATAGTTTTAAAAGTATCATCATTGCTTATGAACCACTATGGGCAATCGGTAAAAATGCTGTGCGTGAAGCAAGCGCAAAAGAAATAAATGAAATGAATATTTTTATTCGCAAATGTATATCTGATATTTCTTCTGTAAAAATTGCACATGGTGTAAGTATAATCTACGGTGGGTCAGTCAATAAAAATAATATAGAAGAATTCTTGAATGAAGGAGGAGCGGATGGTTTCCTTGTTGGACGTGCAAGTCTTTCAGTAAAAGATTTTACAAAGATGATGGAAATTATTGATAAAAAATAATATGCAAAACATTAAACAAATAAAAAATTTAAAAGGCAAAAAAGTATTACTCAGATTGGATTTAAATACTCCATTTGAAAACGGTAAAGTGAGTAGCGATTTCAAGATAACTCAATCGCTCGAGACTATTAAATTTTTAGTACAAAAAAAAGCAAAAGTTGTAATCGTGTCTCATTTGGGTAGAAGTGGAGATAGTCTTGCTCCAGTTTTCGATATTCTTGCTAAGAAAATTAAAATAAGTTTTATAAAAGATAAGATGGGTACAGATATTTTAAAGGAAAAAGTCTCTGCTATGAAAGATGGCGGTGTAGTGTTGCTTGAAAATATACGATTGTATAAAGAAGAAGAGGAAAATGATAAAGTTTTTGCAAAAAAATTGGCTAGTCTCTGCGATGTGTATGTAAATGATGCATTTGCAGTATCTCATCGAAGTCATGCGTCTATTGTGGGTGTAGCAAAATTGCTACCATCTTATGCTGGATTTCAATTAGAAAATGAGATTAAAAATTTGTCTGTCGCATTAAATCCTAAGCATCCATTCTTGGTTGTGATGGGAGGTGCGAAAACTGAAACTAAAATCCCTCTTATTGAGAAATATTTGAAAATTGCCGACAATGTATTTGTGGGAGGAGCTATTGTAAATACATTTTTAAAATTGAAAGGTATAGAAATAGGAAAATCTGTTTTTGATAGTAAGGCAAAAGTGTCAAAAAATGTTTTAAATAATAAAAAATTAATTCTACCAGATACTGTAATTTTAGAAAATAAAGATGAGATACACATAAATCAAATTACAAAAAATGATAAGGTTTTAGATATAGGAGTAAAAAGTATTTTAGAAATAGAGCCACTTATAAAAAAAGCAAAATTAATTCTTTGGAATGGACCTATGGGATGGTATGAATCTGGATATAAAAAAGGAACAATAGAGCTTTCAAATTTACTCATGAATACAAAAGCTAAAGTGATTATAGGCGGAGGAGATACAGCTCTATTTTTTGATAAGAAAAAAAATGTGAAAAATATATTTATCTCTACTGGTGGTGGAGCAACTTTAGAATTTCTCTCAAAAGGCACATTGCCGGGTATAAAAGTTCTTAAATAGTTTTTTGTGTTACAATTCTTTTATGCCAAATCATACAGAACTACTAGAACTTTTGCTCAAAAATAGAGGAATAGAAGAAAAAGATCAGGATAAATTTTTAAATCCAAAATATGAAGATTGTTACGACCCATTTTTACTCAAAGACATGGAGCGCGCTTGCGTACGTATATTTGAAAGTATCAAAGCCAAAGAAAAAATAGTCATATATAGTGATTATGATTGTGATGGAATTCCCGCTGCTGTAATTATTACTGATTTTTTTAAGAAAATAAATTATGAAGATTATCTCGTCTATATTCCTGATAGGCAATACGAAGGCTATGGTCTCCACATGGATGCAATAAAAGAATTCGTTGAAAAAGACTTTAATCTTCTTATTACTTTTGATTTGGGTATTACTGCCGTAGAAGAAGTTCTTTATGCACAAACAAATGGCTTAGATGTAATTATCACAGATCATCACTTACCTCAAGAGAAAATTCCAAAAGCTTATGCAATCATAAATCCAAAACAAGATGAATGTAACTATCCTGATGATATGCTATGTGGAGCAGGTGTGTCATACAAGCTCGTGCAAGGAATGGTGAAAAAGTATGGTGAGTATTTTAAAATCCATAAAGGTTGGGAGAAATGGTTGCTCGATATGGCAGGAGTGGCTACACTTTCTGACCAAGTTCCTCTTGTAAATGAAAACAGGATTTTTGCTCACTATGGGCTTTTGGTTTTAAGGAAAAATAAAAGAACAGGTCTCTCTCAATTTTTTAAAAATCTAAGAGTTGATGCTCGAAAGCTCACAGAAGATGATGTAGCTTTTACTCTTGCTCCAAAAATAAATGCCGCAAGTAGGATGGGGTCACCAATGAGTGCATTTGAATTATTATCGGAAAGCAATATTGAAAAAGCAGGTTCACTCTCTGATCACCTAATAGAATTAAATAATGATAGAAAATATTTAGTTGCAAATATTATGAAAAGTGTAAATAAAACTTTGTATAACAAAAATGATCAATCTGTAGTAGTTATAGGTAATCCAGACTGGAAGCCAGGGGTGCTTGGTATTGTCGCTTCAAAAATCGTAGATGAATACAAAAGACCAGCATTTGTGTGGGGAAGAGGCGATGGTGATGTCATAAAAGGATCTTGTCGAAGTTTTGGAAGTATAAATTTGGTAGAGATGATGCAAAAGCTTCCAAGCGAAT
>CAZCDN010000060.1:0-3057 GCA_964497725.1 uncultured Candidatus Saccharibacteria bacterium
AACTTTTTTTATTTCTTAATAGACTTTTTACCAGAATTTATCATTTTTGACCATTCTTTTTTAAGAATATTTACTTCTTTTTCTAAATCCTCAGCACCAACGTGTTTCATCTTGCTATATTTACTAGCCACAGAATCTACTACACTACTATAAGTATCGGCAGTAACTTCTTTCATATTTTCTATTTTTTCTGCAACTTCAGCTTTCATCTTAAGCATCCATGCGCGAGCTATTTTACGATTCTTTTTGCCGTCTGGACCTGCTAAAAGATATGCTGCTACAGAAAGTGCAGCTACACCTATTACTCCAGCTACTATCTTACCTGTATTTTTAACTTGTTTCTTTGTTGTTTTTTTTGTTGCCATTTTGTTTTTTAATTATTATTTATTAATTTACTATCTGATATTACCTACTCTTCTTTTTTTACTTTCTTTGTTTTATTTTTTACATTCTTTTTCATAAAGATAAAATTAAAAATAAAACTCTCTACAATCTTTTTTCGTATAGCTTCCAAATTTTCATTTACGACCTCTACTTTATCTCTGATTGCATCAGTAGCTTGCTTTACGCTCTTTAAAATACTAATCAAGTAGTATAGTGCTATAGAAATTAGGATAGTAAAAATGACTGTCGCAATAGTAGCGACAAAAAAGAATATATCTGCATGAATGAGTGTATCCATAGGTATACTTTAGCACACTTCTTTTGTTTTATATAAAGCTCTCCGGGATTGGATGACTATGCGCGAGTGTTTTTATCTTTTCTTTTATTTCAGCTTTTTTAGATTCATCATCTTTATTCTTTAGTGTCTCTATCAAAAGTCTTGCCACTTCACGACAATCCTCTTCTTTAAATCCACGTGTAGTAATAGCAGGAGTTCCAAGACGAATACCAGATGGATCTAATGGCTTTCTAGTATCTCCTGCAATTGAATTCATATTTAGTGTGATACCTACTTCATCGAGAACTGTTTGCGCTTCTTTACCAGTCACACCGAGTGAACCAAATACATCAGCAAGAATAAGATGATTGTCAGTCCCTCCCCCTATCATACGCACACCTTCAGATTTAAATATTTCTTCCATGGCTTTTGCATTTTTAAGAACCTGTACAGCGTAATCTTTATATTTACCAGTCATCGCTTCACCAAAAGCTACAGCTTTTGCAGCTATCGTATGCATATGTGGACCACCTTGAATTCCAGGGAAAATTGCTTTGTCGATTTTTTTTGCAATCTCTTCATTTTCTCTTGTAAGAATAAGTCCTCCGCGTGGACCACGAAGAGTCTTGTGAGTAGTACTAGTAATCACATCAAAACCATCATCAAATGGATTACGAAGTGCACCACCTGCTATGAGTCCTGCGATGTGCGCCATATCAGCCATTGTAATTGCCCCCACCTCTTTTGCAATTTCTACAAATTTTTTATAATCAAGAGTTCTTGGATATGCAGAAAATCCTGCAATAATTAATTTTGGTTTTTCCTCTTTTGCTACGCGAAGCATATCCTCGTAATCTATCTCGCCAGTCTCCGGATCTTTCATTTTATAAGTTACAAATTTATAAATCTTTGCTGGCAATGTCATCGGATGACCATGAGTAAGATGTCCCCCATGAGAAAGATCCATACCCATCACAATGTCTCCTGGTGCAAGTAGTGCAGCATACACAGCGAGGTTTGCAGGTGCTCCTGAATGTGGCTGAACATTTGCAAATTTACAATTAAAAAGTTTACACGCACGCTCAATAGCAATACTCTCTACTACGTCGGTAAAATCTTGTCCCCCATAATACCTTTTACCTGGATAACCCTCAGAATACTTATTTGTAAAAACGGAGCCATTGGCTTCGCGTACCGCAAGCGATACATAGTTTTCAGATGGTATCAGTTCTAGGCCATCTTCTTCCCTCTTTTCTTCCCCCACTATTGCGTCATATATTTCTTTATCTTGTTTTTGTATGTAATTCATAATGTATATTATAACAATAATTGGGCAACAAAAAAAGGCACCATTGGCGCCTTTAATTTTTTAGTAGTATTAGCCTTTACGGCTACTAAATGGTTTCCGTCCGAACATGATTAGGATTCCTACAAAAACTATAGCTATTGCTAGTATTGTTTTTGTAATCTCCCAAAGGTCAGATAAAAAATCATTTATAATAATAGCGGACCCTTCTGGATCTATTTGTCTCCAAAGAAAGAAAACCACTAATAATACCAAAACAAGAAATCCTATAAAATAGTTCATTCTTGTCCAAATGCGATGCCAAAGTTCATTCATAATTCTATATCATTTATTGTATAAATTATAGCATAAAGAATAGCCTTTTGTCAATAGGTGCGAAAAACTCTTATTTTGTATATAATTAATTTATGAATAATAAATATCATGTAGACAATATCTACTTAGATCTAATAGAGCGTATTAAAAATGAAGGTGTAAAAAAGACCGACCGTACAGGTACAGGTACTATTTCTCTTCTAGGTCATCAAATGCGTTTTGATCTTTCAAAAGGCTTTCCTCTTCTTACAACTAAAAAAGTTCCCATCAAAGCAATCATTCATGAACTCATATGGTTTGTGCGTGGTGATAGCAATTTAAAATATTTAGCCGACAACAATGTGCATATCTGGGATGAATGGCCCTACAAAGCATATCTTCAAAGAAATAATATAAATATCCCAGAGACTGGTAGTGAAGAGTGGCGTGCTGGGATAAAAGAATTTATTGAAAAAATAAAGACAGACGACGCTTTTGCAAAAGATTATGGAAATCTTGGACCTATTTATGGATACCAATGGCGCAACTGGCCAACACCAAATGGTGAACACATCGACCAAATCAAAAATGTAATTGAACAAATTAAAAACAATCCCGACTCACGCCGAATGATAGTGTCGGCATGGAATGTAGCCGACATAGATGAAATGGCGAAAGCAGGACTTCCCCCTTGTCACTGCCTATTCCAATTTTATGTTAGTCCAGAAAACCCTTCGACTGGCGCTCAGGCTAAACTTTCTTGCCAGCTCTACCAAAGAAGCTGTGATACCTTTTT
>CAZCDN010000061.1:0-2979 GCA_964497725.1 uncultured Candidatus Saccharibacteria bacterium
CTACATTTACGAATTTTTGATAAAGTAAGTTCGAGCGGAATCGTAAAACCACTCCAGAAAATAAACTTCTTTATTTTTGGTGGGAATCGGAAGGATTTTAGATGTTTATAAGAATCTTTGATTCGAATAAACCGAAAATCACCTGGCTACGTGGTAGCCGATTCTCACTGACGGCTCAACGTTTTTTACTATCTATGCTAAAAAATATATGTTAAAATTTTAGTACACATATATGATATTAGCTATTACCATATTTACAATAGTTGCAAATATTTATCTTGGTTTTTCTGTATTTTTACACAATAGAAAAAGTGCTACAAGTAAACTTTTTATACTATATACTTTTTTTGTATCTTTGTGGGCTCTTGCAAATTACTTAGCCTTAGTTCCAGGATTATCTCCAGAAGTAAGTCTTCTTCGTATTAGACTTGTCCTTGTCACAGGTGGTATGCTTGCCCCATTTTTATATCTATTGGCATATACTTTTCCAGAAAATAAATTTATTTTTTCAAATAAAAAGAAAGTTCTTTTTATTATTTTTATATTGATTACTTTATTTGTAGCCGTCACTCCCCTTACTTTTTATGATATATACTTTGCAAACGGATATCCAGTACCTAGGATTGGCCCAGGAATACTTATATATGGGTTAAATGCATTCTTATTACCAGTCCTTTCATTTTTAGTACTCTTTAGAAAATTGAAAGTCACCACAGGACGCGCTCGAAATCAAACTCGTATTTTTATGTACGGCATAGCTATTAGTTATTTTTTTGTTGAACTTACAAATTTTGTATTAGTCAATGTATTCCAAAATTCTAGCTTCACTACTCTTGGACCATTTTTTACTCTTATACTCGTAGGATTTTTATTTTACGCAATTACAAAGTATCGCTTTCTAGATATAAAGATTACAATTTTACGTGCAGTCACATATATAGCCGTACTTATGATTACCCTTATTGTTTTTGTCTTCGGATTAAATATAGGCGTACGATATATATTCCCTGATGCAATCCTTACTAGAGATGTATATTTGATTGTTCTCTTTATGAGTGTAGTTATCGTACTTTTTGTAAATCCACTTTACAAGACTATCGATAAAATAATAAGTAAATTCTTTTTAAAAAATAGATACTCTTCCGAAGATCTCATATCTGAAATAATGCATATACTTGCTTCAGAAATTGATTTTGATATTATCGCTCCAAAATTACTCGATACAATAACAAGAAAAATAAACATATCCAAAATGGCTATACTTTCAGTAGACCAGCACAAGGTGACTGATATAAAAGAAGTTGGTTTTGGCCAATTGAAAGATGCAGAAAAATTTAAATATTTTGAAGATATTTTTCATAAAAATAATTTAGGAGAAATAATCTTATTCAATGAAATAGAAGATGAAGATTTAAAAAATGTATTTCGTGGTACAGAAGTAGAAGTCATAGTACCGATAAAAATTTCAAATAAGGAAGTGGCTATCGTCCTTTATGGTAGCAAGGTAAATTCTGAAATGTATACAAATACAGATCTTGATGTAATGAAAATACTAGCAAGACAAATTGGAGAAAAAATAGAAAGTACCTATAAATTTAAAATGCTGAAATTGGTAGACAAAATTCGTAGTGATTTCGTAGACTCTGTATCTCACGAATTTCGTACTCCCCTTACTGAAAGTCGCTGGAGGCTAGAAATGATGTTAGGCGAGGATTATAAATACAAGCTAGAAAAAGGTGCCAAAAAAGATATCAGTGATGTCTACATGAGTGTCCGATGGCTAGTGGAATCTTTAAATCAGCTCATTGTTGCTTCAAATTTTGAGACTACAAATCTGAGCATAGATAAGCAAGACATAGATATAAGAGAGCTTATAAAAAAAGATTTGATAGAAAAGACGAAAGAAATTTCTGATATTAAAAATGTCTCTATAGATATGGATATGGAAGAATCTCTACCTTTAATACAAATAGATTCTGTAAAAATAAAACAGGCTCTTTCTATCATACTAGAAAATGCTATAAAGTATTCTAAAGACAAATCAAAAATTTATATCAAGGTTTTTGTACGAGAAGCAGAAGACACGAGTAAATTTTTACACATCGAAGTAAAAGACAGTGGTATCGGAATTAAAAAAGAAGAACTCTTGCATATGTTTTCAAAATTCTATCGTGGTTCTGATGCAAGACACACAGTTCCAAACGGTCTAGGTATCGGACTATACATAGCAAAAACTTTCATCGAGCTTCATGATGGGAAAATATGGGTAGAATCAGAGCCCGACAAAGGAAGTACTTTCTTTATTGAAATACCTTATTAATCAAAACAAAAAAAGCATCCAAGGGATGCTTTTTTTGTTTATAAATTTTATAAAATTAGAAACGAGAACTTACAAATGTAAGCGCAATACCCGTACTATTCCCACGTCCTGTACGTCCAATACGGTGAATATAAGTATCATAAGTATTTGGTACGTCATAGTTTATCACGTGAGTAATATCAGGAATATCGATACCTCGAGCAGCCACATCAGTTGCAATCACGATTTGTGCATGACCTTCAGATAGTGCACGCACCGCTCTTTCACGTTCACGATTACGCATATCTCCGTGCAATGCCATAGCTTTAAATCCACGGTTTTTCAATTCTTTTGTAAGCTCATCTACAGATCTTTTCATTTCTCTAAATATCAAAACTTTTGAAGAATCTGGATGTTTCAATATATCATTTAGCGTTGCGATTTTATGAGATTGGTCTTTAACGCGCACCACATCTTGATCTACACTACTTGATGTATCTCTTGTTTTCACAGAAATTATTGTTGGATTGTCTAAAAATTCACCACATAGATTTTTTATTTCATCTGAAAGTGTAGCTGAGAAGAAAAATCCTTGTCGATTTTCTCTTGGCATAAGTCCGAGTATATATCGCATATCATCGATAAATCCCATATCAAGCATTCTGTCTACTTCATCAAGT
>CAZCDN010000062.1:0-2969 GCA_964497725.1 uncultured Candidatus Saccharibacteria bacterium
GTGATTGTGTAAATATTGAATTTGATATAGTATCAAAACATATTGTAAATTTAATTAAAAAGACTAAAAATGAAAAATAATATCGCTATAGTTCTTGGAAGTTTTCATAAAGAGCAAATGGAAAAAATGCTTGAAACTGCAAGATTTACAGCCAAAGAGAAAAATTTAAATATTGTAAAAGAAGTATGGGTTCCGGGTTCTCTTGAGAAGCCACTCATAATAAAAAAGTTATTAAAAGATAGTGGTATAGACGCTATAGTCGTGCTTGGTATTATAGAAAAAGGAGGTACAAAGCATGGTTTTATAATGGGGCAAGTGGTCACACAAGCCATAATAGACCTACAAATAGAGTTTGAAAAGCCTATAGGAATGGGTATTCTTGGTCCTGAGATAGAGCCAGAGCAGATAAATCCTAGACTCGAGGCCTATGCTTCAAATGCAGTATCAGCAGCAGCAGAGATGCTTTTACTATTATAACTTTCCAGAAGCCTTGCTTCTGGAAAGTTGAGTTGCTATAATTTTATTATGGCTATTCGCAAAACCCCCATTATTGATTCAGAGTATTATCATATTTATAATCGTGGAAGCAACAAGATGAATATCTTTAATGACGAAGAAGATTATTCTCGTTTTATAAAATTACTTTATTTATGTAATTCAAAAAAGAAAATCAATTTCAGAACTGATATTTTTGAAAAAAAGATTGATATCTGGGAGTTTGATAAAGGGGAACCAATTGTTTCTATTGGAGCATATACATTGATGCCAAATCATTTTCATATTTATATTACTGGTTCCAGAAGCAAGGCTTCTGGAGATATGTCTGAAAATACAAATTCAATTACAATTTTTTTACAAAAACTAAGCACAGCTTATGCAAAATATTTTAATTATAAATATAAAAGAACAGGATCATTATTCGAAAGTAAGTTTAAGTCTACACACATAAAAGATGAAATTCAAGCAAAATATCTATTTTCTTATATACATTTAAATCCTATTAAAATAATAGACAAAACATGGAAAGATAGTGGGATAAAAAATACATTTGAGGCGTTGTCTTTTTTAGCAAATTATAAATGGAGTAGTTATTTAGATTTTAAAGACATTGATCGAAAAGAAAAAATTATAATTAATCAAAGTAATTTTTTAAATTATTTTCCCATCAAAAATTCGTTCGATAAAGAAATTTTAGAATGGTTCTCCAGAAGCAAGGCTTCTGGAGAGGAGAAAAAACTAAGATGAAATTTAAAATACAAAATTGTCAGAATTGCAAAAATGACTTTATTATAGAGCCAGATGATTTTGCATTTTATGAAAAAATAAAAGTACCACCACCGAGTTTTTGTCCGGAGTGTAGAAGAATTCGTAGACTCTCGTGGAGAAATGATACTACTTTGTATTCTAGGAAATGTTTTCTTTGCGATAAAGATTTTGTCTCAATCTATGCTCCAAATACAAATTTTAAAGTTCTTTGTCCGAAGTGTTTTCATGGCGATGATTGGGATCCATATAGTTACGGTGTAGATTATGATCCATTAAAATCTTTCATAGAGCAGTTTATAGAAATGTATAAAAACATGCCTGTTTTAGGAATCATAAATGACAATGATATTGCAAGTATAAATTGCCTCTATACAAATGATGTAGCGTTTTCAAAAAATTGCTCTATGGTATTTATTGCTTGGAGACTAGAGAATGTATTTAATTCTTCAAATTTGGCTGCGGGGCGTGATTTATCAGATTGTATGTGTGTACTTGAAGACTCTTCTTATACATATGATGGTGTATTTATTGACAATGTAGCCAATTGTAAAAGTATATATTGGTCATCGAACTGCATGAATTGCTATTTCGGATATGATCTCAGAGGATGCAGTGACTGTTTTATGTGTTTTGGTTTAAGAAATAAAAAATATTATTTTAAAAATAAACAGTATACAAAAGATGAGTATAATACAATACTTGATTCTTATGATTTGCATACAAGAAATGGCTATAAAAAAGCTAAAGAAGAATTTCAAGATTTCTTAAAAGATAAACCTCGCAAATTTGCTGAAATGAGAAATTGTACTGATTGTACTGGGTCGGACATGATACGATCTAAGAATACTAAAAATTCGGTCTTCGCTTCGTATTCTGAAGATTCGAGATATGTTCATGAAGGAGTATCTTTTAAGTCTTGTTATGATTGCGCGGTAGGAGGTGAGACAGAATTATCATATGAATGTATTACACCAGACCACTCATATAATAGTATTGTGACAATAGAATCGTGGAAAAATAATCACATCGCTTATTGTATCGATTGTCATGCATCTCAATATTTACTTGGTTGTGTTGGACTTAAAAAAGGTGAATATTCTATTTTAAATAAAAAATATAATAAAGATGAATTTTTGAAACTAAAGGATCAAATTGTGTCTGATATGAAAAAAAGAGGAGAGTGGGGTGAATTTTTACCCTCAAAATATTCTCCATTTGGTATAAATGAGACAGACGCTTTTTATGATTTAAAATTCTCTAAAGAAGAATCTATTAAAAACGGTTATAATTGGCAAGACAATATACAAAAAACAAAAGGTAAAGAAACTCTGGACCAGAAGGATGTGCCAAATTCAATTAAAGACGTAAAAGATAATTTTACTGAAGAAGTACTTGAATGTATGGAATGTGAAAGGAACTATAAAATAATACCAGATGAACTCTTACTTTATAAAAGATTACTCGTACCGATTCCAGAAAGATGCTTTTTTTGTAGACATAGTGATAGAAAAGATATGAGAGGAGGTTTTGAATTAATAGATAGAAATTGTAATAAGTGTCAAAAAGATATAGAGACAGTTTTTAGTGCAAAAGAAAAAAGGCCGATATGCTGTGAATCCTGTTATCAAAAAGAATTAATTTAATACAGTTTGCAAATAAGTAGCATATCGGTTAATATTGGCAAATAATGGCTATTATAATAA
>CAZCDN010000063.1:0-1818 GCA_964497725.1 uncultured Candidatus Saccharibacteria bacterium
ATAAATTTAGATTTATACAGCCTGATAGGTAAAAGAATAATGGCAGTAGGGGAATATAACAAAGAAATAAAGTTGTTAAAAGTAACTGATGCAAAAAACCTTGAAATTTTACCTAAAACACAAATTCCTATTCCTACTGTTGAACCAACAGATATTCCTGTAGTTACCCCTACATCGACGCCATATACTAGCCAAACGCCAGTTGCTACTGATATAATAAATATTGAACAATGAAAAATAAAAAGGCTATAATCTCAATTCTTCTCTTTGTCCTAATAGTCTTTGTGTCTTCTATTTCATACCTGAAATTTAAAAGCAGTAATAATAGCAAATCTGACGTAAAAGGTGGGGTAGAGAACAAAAGCGTATTTACATCTATAAAAGATGCACTTTCAAAAGATGTTACTTTAGTTTGCGAATTCAAAGATGATTCAGGAGTTTCAACTAAATCATACATTAAAAATGGAGCAGTTAGGATTAGTTCCGAGGGAGAGATCGTGATGAAAGACAAAAAAATGTATATGTGGGATGCAAAAACAAAAGAGGGTTTTGTTTATGAGATTCCAGATAGCGAAGACAGTAAAGTAGGAGCTACTTCAACTGAAATAAATCAAAGTGAGAGTTATCTTAATATGATTGAAACTTACAAAGATTCATGCAAGGTAACCTCTGTTGAAGATTCATATTTTGAATTGCCAAAGGATATTAAATTTCAAGACATGAGTAAGTTATTAGAGGATTTAAAGAACCAAATGCCTCAAATTGAGCTTCCAAATCAATAATGGATCACACTATAGAAATTAATAGTCGGAAGTTTTTTTATTCCGAATCTGGAAAAGGACCGACAATTGTTTTTATTCACGGTTGGCTTGAATCACATACTACATTTACGAGTATTGCAAAGGTTTTGTCTGCCAAATATAGATGTATCTCAATCGACATTCCAGGGTTTGGTCAGTCTGACGCTATCGATAAGGTAACTTTAAATAAAATTTCTACAACTTTAGAAAAGGTATTAGATAAAATTGGTGTTAATAAATATTATTTAGTAGGACATTCATTAGGTGGGGCAGTTACTTTAGTATATGCAGATAAGCACAAGGAAGAAATTAAAAAGATTGTTTTAATATCTCCGTTTGTAACTTTCAAGCAATTTTCAAAATCAGTTTTTTATGTAATTCGTAATTTTATACCTGTAGTAATACACAAAATTTTAAATTGGAAAAAACCAAATCTATATGCAATAAATGCTTTTAAGATAATGTATTTATTATCAAGCACAGATTTGTATAAATATTTAAGAAAAGTCAGAAAGGATATTCTTTTGGTTTATGGTACAAAGGATTCACTCTTAAGTATTCGTCCGCTACAACCTTTACTTGGCATTATGAATAACATACATCTGGCTATATTTGAAGATGTTAGGCATTATATTTTTACTTACAATTCAGAGGAACTTGCAGAAAAAATTGACTTGTTCTTTTCCAGAGATACGGTACAATAATTAAGTATGGAAATCATATCAGGCATAATCAGCTTTGTTTTACATATAGATACACACTTAGGAGAAATTATTGCTCAATATGGAGTAGCTTCATACGTAATTTTATTTGGAATAATTTTTGCTGAAACTGGTCTTGTTTTTGTTCCGTTCCTTCCTGGAGATTCACTTCTTTTTGCAGCCGGAGCATTTGCAGCTATTGGATCGTTTAATTTGTTTTTAATTTTAGGTATTTTGTTTGTCGCAGCTTTTTTAGGAGATACAGCAAATTACTGGATAGGTCATTTCTTTGGACAAAAAATTATTGATAATCCAAA
>CAZCDN010000063.1:1828-2969 GCA_964497725.1 uncultured Candidatus Saccharibacteria bacterium
AGGTTTGTTCCTATTGTAAGAACTTTTGCACCATTTGTTGCAGGTATCGGAAAAATGCACTATGGAGATTTTATCAAGTATAATTTAACAGGAGGATTTGTTTGGGTATTCGGTTTTACTTTACTTGGATTTTTCTTTGGTAATATTCCAGTAGTTAAAGAAAACTTCTCTATTGTTGTTTTGGCAATCGTTGCACTTTCAGTAGCTCCAATGGTATATGAAGTCATTAAATCCAAAATCAAAAAACAGAAATCATAATTTAGTATTTGTTCTTCTGGTTCTCCTTTTCTATTCATTTTTTGTATTTACCAATCGGGAAAAATTATTTCAAATATTCGATTCAGAAATGGTAAATAGATATTTAAAATCCCAAGACATACTAGATACTGAAGATAAAATTAAAGATAGAATATTTGTATCAGATGAAGAAATTTATATAGCTTCAGGTTTTTTATATGCAAATGGGGCAAAACCTACAGACTATAATTTTCAACATCCACCTTTTACTAAATATCTATTTGGCCTTTCGGCAAAATATTTTAATTTACCCCTTTTACCAAATATAATTTTTGCAGGGATATTACTTATAGAAGTATATCTATTGGGTCAGTTAGTTTTCAAAAACCATTTTGTTGGTTTATTAGCCTTATTACTTTTATTAATTGATCCAGTTTTTAAAGAGGTAACAGTATATGCATTACTTGACCTTGGGCAAATGGTATTTATTTTAGGTTTTATAATCTCTACTTTCTATTTCAAAAGACATTGGATTGGACAAGGAGTTTTACTGGGACTTGCAATGGCCTCAAAATTTTACAGCCCAGTAATTATATTTTTAGGAATTATTTATTTGTACAAAATAATAATGAAACAACTTGAATTTAAAAAAGAAATATTAATGTTGATTGTTGCATCAGCTACTTTTGCTTCAACTTACATTGCATCTTTTGTATACGGTAATTTTAATATTATATTTTATCAAGCAAAGATAATTAAATTCATGCTTGATCATAATCAAGCTGTAGAGTGGGGTGGAGTTGTGCCGATGTTTTTTCGAGGTTACATTCTCTGGCCAATTTTATTCTTCATAAATTTATATGTTTTGTTTAAGTCTAAATTCTCTGATTCTGTTTTTATCTAT
>CAZCDN010000064.1:0-2935 GCA_964497725.1 uncultured Candidatus Saccharibacteria bacterium
TTCGTTTTCTCAGCTCGGAAGTACGCCTTTACTTGTTAAAGAATTGTCTCTTTCTGGGAAGGATGTATTTACAGAAAAAATTATTAGGTCTAGTCAGAGATCTGTGTCGACTGGAGAAAGTGTAATTCAATAAAAATAAAATGCAAAACGAAAATAATAAAACAGAAGATGTAAATATGGAAAAAATTGTAAGTCTTTGTAAGCGGAGGGGATTTATTTTTCAGAGCTCGGAAGTGTACGGGGGATTTTCTGGGTTTTTTGATTATGGACATTTCGGTGTGGCTCTTTCAAACAATATAAAAAATTCTTGGTGGAAAAAATTTGTCGACAATAGGCAAGATATGTACGGAATTGATTCTTCTATAGTTTTAAATCCAAAAGTATGGGAAGCGTCTGGGCACGTAGCAGGATTTTCAGATCCTACAGATGATGGCGTGCAATTCAATGTAATGTTCAAGACTAGTGTCGGAGCAGGGGAAGAGGCAACAATATCATATCTTCGCCCAGAAACTGCACAAGGTATGTTTTTAAATTTTAAAAATACAGTAGATGCTTTTCATCCAAAACTTCCTTTTGGTATGGCGCAAATAGGAAAAGCTTTTCGTAATGAGATTGCACCACGTGATTTTATATTTCGAAAAAGAGAATTTGAACAAATGGAAATAGAATATTTTGTAAGAGAAGAAGATTGGAAAAAATATTTTGAATATTTTAAAGATGAAATGCTTGAATGGATGGAAACCCTCGGTCTTGATATGGATAAAATAGACGAGCTTGAAGTAGAAGGGGATGACCTCGCTCACTATTCAAAACGTACAATAGATTTTGAATTCGATTATCCATTTGGAAAAAAGGAACTCTTTGGTCTTGCGTATCGTGGGGATTTTGATTTGAGCAACCACAAGTTGGATTACATTGATGAAGATGGTGGTGGAAAAATTATACCGCATGTAATCGAGCCTACTTTTGGTCTTGAGCGTGCAATGCTTGCCTTGCTTATATCTTCATACAAAGAAGAAGTAAAAGACAATGAAGTAAGACCATATCTTTCTTTTAAGCCAAACATAGCACCAGTCATATGTGCAGTGTCTCCACTTCTTAAAAACAAAGTAGAACTTGTAGAAAAATCAAAAGAAGTTTTTGGTATTTTAAAGAGTGAATTTGGTCGTGTGATGTATGACGACAATGGAAACATTGGTAAAAGATATCGTAGACAAGATGAAATAGGTACACCATGGTGTATAGTCATAGACTTTGATACTCTAGGACAAGAAAATCCGGAGAATAAAGACACTGTGACTATCCGAGACCGTGATACAGGAACTCAAGAGCGTGTGGCAATAGCAGAGCTCTTAGATTATATAAAAGCAAAAATAAATTAAATGAAAGAGATAGAAGTAAAAGCATATTTAAAAGATAAAGACGCAGTTTTAAATTCTTTGAAAGATTTAGGAGTCGTATTGGGGGATATAATAAATCAAGATGGTACAGAATATGCAAAGAAAGGAAATACTCTAGAAGAGTATTTATCAAATAATTATTTTGTGAGAGTCCGTACAGAAAATGGCATACATAAACTCACTGTCAAAGATCCATCTAGAAATTTTGCTTTATCAAAGATTGAATATGAAACAAAGATTGAAAACAGGGAAGCTGTAGAAAATATGCTAAAACTAATGGGCTATCTGCCAGTTTTTCGTATAAATAAAAAAAGACAAATTGCAAAATATAAAGATTATGAAATTTGTATAGACGAAGTAGACGAGCTTGGGCATTTTATTGAAATAGAAAAAATGTCGGATAAGGATGAAAGTCTTGTGTTGAATGAACTACGAGAATTACTTTTTTCTATAGGTGTAGATCCAAAAGATGAAGTATCTGAAGGATACGATATTTTGATGTTTAAAAATAAAATATAAAGTTCTCTCCTATTAATACGCTATAGCGTAATTATAGGAGAACATATATAATAATATTTATGGGTAAGCTTGAGAAAGAAAATAAAAAAAGAGTTAAGAAAGCTAAAATTCAAGATATAATTTTAAGCACGATATACGCCGGAGGACTTTTAAGTGTAGCAATAATGGCACCTAAATTAACAAAGGCCATTGCAAAGCTTGAACCTCAGTTCTTAAAAAATAAAAACAAAAAAGCATCCTTTAATAGATCTTTTAAAAGACTAAAAGATACTGGTATGATAACTTTTAAAAAAACAGATAAATGTAATTTTGTACAATTAACCCCAAAAGGAGAAGCTAAGCTTAGACAGATACAGCTTAGAAACTATAAATTTAAAAAACCCAAAAAGTGGGATGGTAAATGGAGGGTACTCACTTTTGATATAAAAGAAGAAAGAAAGGGCACTAGAGATAAGATACGAATTACACTTGGAAGAATTGGTTTTGTGAGACTTCAAGATAGTGTATGGGTATATCCTTATGACTGCGAAGACTTAATCACTCTATTAAAAGCTGATTTTAAAATTGGTAAAGATTTAATATATATGATTGTAGATAGTATTGAAAATGATAAACTTTTATTAAAAAACTTTAATTTAACAATATAGTTTAGTAATCTCCTATAATTACGCTATAGCGTAGAAATAGGAGAAAGGAGGTAAAATACAAGAAAGGAAATAAAAATAAGGAAAAAGAGAATGTAAGAAAGTAGAATGGTAAAGGGGTAAAGGAGGGAAATATAAAATAAAGAATGGTCAAAAGCATGGGTTTTCCAATTAATTAAGGATTGTGATAGTATGACTATATGATAAAAGCAAAAAAGAAGATTTTGAAAAATGGATTGAGAGTGGTGACAATTCCAATGAAGGACAATCCTACTGTCACAGTACTTGTGCTTGTGGGGACGGGGAGTGATTATGAAAAAAAAGAAGTAAATGGTATTTCTCACTTTTTAGAGCATATGTGTTTTAAAGGTA
>CAZCDN010000065.1:0-2135 GCA_964497725.1 uncultured Candidatus Saccharibacteria bacterium
CTTTTTCATGGTCTGATACAAGACTTACTGCTGCTACTCTTGCTATATTTGTATTGTCTCTTGCTACACAAGGCTTGGTATTTCTTTTTGTAAGAGGGTATTATGCTGCTGGTAATACAAAAAAACCTCTTGTCATAAACGTATTTTCTGCACTCATTGTAATAGTACTTTCATTTGTGTTTATGAATTTATTTAAGACACAACCACAAATTTTGAAATCTATAGAAAAAATTCTAAGAATAGAAGATGTTCCAAATACTCTCATGCTTGCATTGCCTCTTGCATATGTATTTGGTTCATTTTTCAACCTACTATTTTTATGGAGAGTGTTTAAAAAAGATTTCTTACATGGTATATCTTCAGGATTACGAACTATCGTTTTTCAAAGTGGTGTGAGTGCTACTGCTATAGGAACTATTACTTATATAGCACTAGGACTATTTGATGATATTTTCTCACTGTCTACTTTTTGGGGAATATTTTTACAAGGTCTCTTTTCTGGATTGATTGGAATAATTGCTGGAATTTTAGTTTTATATCTATTGAAAAACCAAGAATTGAAAGATATATACAAAGCATTGCACAATAAATTTTGGAAAAATAAAATAATTACTCAAGAGCAAAGAGAACTCTAATTTTTTTATACATTTTTATTTTTTAAATTTTTCTGATATCATACACAGATGTCTTTATTTAGAAGCATATTTAAATACGTGTGGCCACAAATGCGAAAGTATAAACTCGCTTTTTGGTTAGTATTAATCCTCTTTACGTTAAGAGTTATTTTTGATGCTATATTAAAACCTATATATTTTAAAAAAATAATAGATTTAATATCTGGAACCATCGTTGATAAACAAGCTTTATCTCATGATTTATATAAGATATTGGTATCTATAATTATACTAAGTGTGTTAGTCGTGATTGTTGCACGGGTAGGAAAATTTTTCATGTATCATTTCCAAATTAAAGTAACAAAAGAAATTCGAGATTTTTACTTTAAAAAAATTACAAGCCATTCTCAAACATTTTTTGCAAATACTTTTTCTGGTAGTTTAGTAACAAAAGCTAGAAGATTTACTGGTGCTTTTGAAACTATGTTTGATATATTTATATATGAATTACTCGGTACGGGTGTATCACTCATAGCTGTATTTTTTGTAATAAGTAAAGAGTCAGTCGTCATACTGTGGTTTTTTATTGTATGGATTGTACTTTTTTTAAGTCTGGTTATCTTTTTTGTAAACAGAAAAATTAAATATGATTTGATCGAAGCAGCTGCTGATTCAAGAATTGGTGGACGTATGGCAGATGTCTTTGGTAATATATTGGCTGTAAAAATATTTTCTGCTCAAGAAGATGAAACAGTGTCTTTCGGTAAGGTCTCTAGCGATGCGGCTGAAAAAAGCAGTCAGACATGGAATTATTTTTTAAAGATAGAAATAATACAATCTGTACTCATTGTCGTGGTACAAAGTATATTGCTATATTTACTAATTTCTTTATGGATAAATAATAAAATAACTACAGGTAGTGTCGTGCTAATTCAAACTTATACAGTATTCCTGTTTGAAAGATTGTGGCATTTGAGTAATTCACTTACTCGATTTATGAAAATGGCTGCTGACATGAAAGAATCTATTGATATCTTTGAAATTAAGTCCGATATTTTAGATCCTGTAAAACCAGAAGAAATCAAGATGGATAAAGGTCATCTCGTATTTAATAATATTTGCTTTAGATATAAAAGTGGTCAGGATGTATTTAAAGATTTCAATCTCGATATAAAATCTGGTGAACGGGTAGGACTTGTGGGTCATTCTGGTGCAGGAAAATCTACTTTTACAAATCTTATTTTAAGATTTACAGATGTCGATAGTGGTAGTATTACTATCGATGGTCAAGATATACGCAATGTACTCCAAGATGATTTACGTAGTGTGGTATCTTATGTGCCTCAAGAATCTGTATTATTTCACAGAACCATTAAAGAAAATATTGCATATGGAAAACCGGATGCTACAGATGAAGAAATCATCGCTATTGCAAAAAAAGCTCATGCGCATGATTTTATTGAGAAGTTGCCAAATAAATACGACACATTTGTAGGAGAGCGTGGAGTAAAACTTTCTGGT
>CAZCDN010000065.1:2145-2926 GCA_964497725.1 uncultured Candidatus Saccharibacteria bacterium
GTCAGCGTGTGTCTATTGCGCGTGCTATGCTAAAAAATTCACCAATACTTATTTTGGACGAAGCTACGAGTGCACTCGATAGTGTATCGGAACAATATATCCAAGAAGCATTAAATGAATTAATGAAAGGAAAGACTACTATCGTGATTGCTCATAGACTTTCGACAATTCAAAAAATGGATAGGATTATTGTACTCGAAGAAGGAGATATTGTAGAAGAAGGAACACATAAAGAACTCATAGAAAAAGAAGGTGTGTATGCAGATTTGTGGAATCACCAAGTCGGTGGATTTATAGAATAAATTTAAACTCAAGCTTTTAATTTAAGGGTTTTTCTGATAGGATATGAGGATAATGGATATAAAAAATATAAGAAATTTTAGTATTATCGCTCATATCGACCACGGTAAATCTACACTCGCGGATAGAATGCTCGAAGTTACTGGTACTATAGAAAATAGAAAAATGAAAGACCAAGTCTTGGATTCTATGGAATTGGAAAGAGAAAGGGGTATTACTATAAAAATGCAGCCCGTAAGAATGCTTTGGCATTCTGAAGGTCCTGAGAATAGCGAAGGGCAAGTAAGAATGAATTCGCATTCTGAAGGTCCTGAGAATAGCGAAGGGCAAGTAAGAATGAATTCGCGTGCTGATGACAATGAATACATTTTAAACCTCATAGATACACCAGGTCATATAGACTTTTCATACGAGGTATCTCGTGCCCTAAAGGCTGTAGAAGGCTCTATATTGCTCGTAGACTCGACTCAAGGAGTCCAAG
>CAZCDN010000066.1:0-2879 GCA_964497725.1 uncultured Candidatus Saccharibacteria bacterium
TCGGGAATGGATAACCTCTGAAAGCATCTAAGAGGGAAGCCAACTTCAAGATTAGGAATCGTTTGAGAAACGTGAGAGATGATCACGTTGATAGGCACCAGGTGTAAGCACAGTAATGTGTACAGCCGAGGTGTACTAATTGTTCGATTCCTATTAGGAAATTTGAAAATCACAATCTGTGGCATATAAAAATGCTGCAGTTTCAAAATCGTTTTAAACTATTAAATTCTTTGTTCTGGTGATTTGGCAGTGGGGTCATACCCGATTACATTCCGAACTCGGAAGTCAAGTCCACATGCGCCGATGATACTTATTTTTATAGGGAAAGTAGGTGGTCGCCAGAACAAAGAATTTAATACTTCAACACGTTCAGTATAAAAAATAAAAAAAGCCTGTATTATGCAGGTTTTTTTTGTTATAATATACGTATATGTCATGGGCAAGTCGTAGACAATTTTCATATTTGAGTATAGTTATAATCTTTGTCGTGGGGATTATGTTTTTGATTTTGCGCCCAATACTTTTTAAAACACCAACTTGTACTGATAATAAAAAAAATGGTACAGAGCTCGGTGTAGATTGTGGTGGAATATGTCAGAAATTTTGCCCATTCCAAGTATCAAATCCTAGTGTTCTTTGGGCACGCGCATTTCTTGTGAGTGGAAATTCTTACAATTTACTTGCATATGTAGAAAATCAAAATCAAAATGGTGCAGTGTATTCTGGAAATTATGAATTTAGAATTTATGATGTAGAAAATAAATTGATAGGACGAAGAGAGGGAAGTACTTTTATCCCTCCAAATCAGCGCTTTGCAGTATTTGAAGCACGCTTCAATACGGGTCAAAAAGTTCCTAAAAATGTAACTTTCTCTTTTGAAGAAAATATGGATTGGTGGAAAAAAGAATCAATTATGCAAACTTTGCCTATAAAAGTAGATAGAATTTTGCTTGGTGATGATAGTACGGCTCCTTCGCTCACAGCACGCGTGAGAAATGAATCGATAGTCGACGTACCCGAATTTGATGCTATTGCTATACTATACGATGCAAACAAAAATGCTATCGGTGTATCAAAAACTCGTGGAAACAATTTGAAAAGTAATACAGAAAGTATACTACTTTTTACTTGGCTCAACTCTTTTTCTGATACGCCTGTGACCAAAGATGTATTTTTACAAATTAATCCGTTTTTATTTGCAGATTAAATTTTTATGAGAAGATTAGCAAATATTGACTGGCTATTGTTTTTATTTATTGTACCTGTTCTTTTAGCAGGTCTTATCACAATGAAGTCTTTTACTGAAAATACTTCATTTTTTTCACATCAAATTATTTGGATATCTTTGTCATTTACTATCTTTTTTGTGTTTTCATTTATAGATTTTCGCTTTCTAAAGAGAACAAAAATATTAATCATACTTTTTCTTTCTTTCTCTTTTTTACTAATACTGCTTTTTTTCTTAGGGCATACAGCAGGAGGTGCTCAGAGTTGGTTTGATTTTGGTTTCTTTTCTTTTCAGCCTTCTGATCTTATGAAACTTGTAGTGATACTTGTATTATCAAAATACTTTTCTCGTAGGCATGTGGAGATAAGAAATATAAAACATATATTTATATCAGGACTATATGCCATAGTTCCTTTTGTTTTGGTATTTTTGCAGCCCGATTTTGGTAGTGCGATGATTATATTTTTTATTTGGTTTGGAATGTCTATCGTAGCAGGTATTTCCAAAAAGCACTTACTTTTTGTATTTATTGCTGTCGGACTCGTGTTTGGAGGTCTTTGGATGTTTTCTTTTAAAGACTATCAGAAAAATAGAATTACTAGTTTCCTGAATCCACTTTCCGATATTCAAGGTAGTGGATACAATGTGTATCAGTCGACTATTGCCATAGGTAGTGGGCAGTTTGCAGGTAAGGGTGTGGGCTTTGGAACGCAATCAAAATTGAAATTCCTCCCTGAATACGAGACCGATTTTATCTTTGCTGCATTTGCTGAAGAATGGGGATACGTGGGTGTGCTACTGATACTTGTACTATTCGGGCTTATCATTTGGCGTATACTTAAAAATGCAATGCTTGGAGCTACAAATTTTGAAATGCTTTTTGGTATGGGTCTTGCAATACTTTTCTTAAGTCATATCATAGTAAACATCGGAATGAATATAGGACTGATGCCTGTCACGGGAATTACGCTTCCTTTTATGAGTTATGGAGGATCACATTTGATTACAGAATTTATAGGTCTTGGTATATTGATGGGAATGCGAAATTATAGTAGAGTGGCTCATAGAGATGATATGAGAAATGAATTCTTGGGAATATAATAAACCCATAGGCAAGACCTATGGGGTAAAATAAAAATGCAAACAAATATAATAAATGGGCGACAAATAAGAAAAGAAATATTAGAACAAATAAAAAAAGAAATTAAAAATCTTTCTTTTCAGCCTGTCTTTTGTGATGTGTTAGTCGGAGATGACCCTGTGTCAAAACAGTATATAGATATGAAAGCCAAGATGGCAGAATCAGTAGGTATACATTTTCATCACGCAGGATTTTCCAAAGATATAAATACAGAAGATTTAATACAAGAAATAAAAAAGTTAAATAAATTAGAAAATATGTGTGGGCTCATAGTTCAACTCCCACTCCCAGATCATATAGACAAAAAAAGGGTACTCGATACTATAGATAAAGAAATAGATGTAGATTGTCTTGGAGAAGAATCAAGTCATGTATTTTATGGTGGCGACATAGAGATAGGTTATCCTGCTGCACTTGCGTGTATGATTATACTTGATTCTATTGATATAGATATATCTGATAAAAAAATTATAGTAGTGGGGCAAGGTGAGCTCGTGGGCAAGCCTGTCA
>CAZCDN010000067.1:0-2875 GCA_964497725.1 uncultured Candidatus Saccharibacteria bacterium
CTTGGACTCCTTGAGTCGAGTCTACGAGCAATATAGAGCCTTCTACAGCCTTTAGTGCACGAGATACCTCGTACGAGAAATCTATATGACCTGGTGTATCTATGAGGTTTAAAATGTATTCATTGTCATTAGCACGAGAATTCATTCTTACTTGCCCTTCGCTATGCTCAGGACCTTCAGAATGCCAAAGCATTCTTACGGGCTGCATTTTTATAGTAATACCCCTTTCTCTTTCCAATTCCATAGAATCCAAGACTTGGTCTTTCATTTTTCTATTTTCTATAGTACCAGTAACTTCGAGCATTCTATCCGCGAGTGTAGATTTACCGTGGTCGATATGAGCGATAATACTAAAATTTCTTATATTTTTTATATCCATTATCCTCATATCCTATCAGAAAAACCCTTAAATTAAAAGCTTGAGTTTAAATTTATTCTATAAATCCACCAACTTGGTGATTCCACAAATCTGCATACACACCTCCTTTTTCTATAAGCTCTTTGTGTGTTCCTTCTTCTACCATATCTCCTTCTTCGAGTACAATAATTCTATCCATTTTCTGAATCGTAGAAAGTCTGTGAGCTATGACTATTGTAGTCTTCCCTTTCATTAATTCACTTAGTGCTTCTTGTATGTATTGCTCCGATACACTATCGAGTGCACTCGTAGCTTCGTCAAGAATAAGTATTGGTGAATTTTTTAGCATTGCACGCGCAATAGATACTCTTTGTCTTTCACCACCAGAAAGTTTCACCCCACGCTCTCCTACAAATGTATTATATTTATTTGGTAATCTCTCAATAAAATCATGTGCGTGAGCTTTCTTTGAAATAGCGATGATTTCTTCATCTGTAGCATCAGGTTTTCCATATGCAATATTTTCTCTTATAGTTCGATGGAAAAGTACAGATTCTTGAGGTACATAAGATACCACATTACGTAAGTCATCTTGGGACACATTGCGTATATCTTGACCATCGATAGTAATACTACCACTATCGACATCTGTAAATCTTAAAATAAGATTTGTAAAAGTAGATTTTCCTGCACCAGAATGACCCACAAGTCCTACCCGTTCACCAGATTTTATATCGAGATTGAAATCTTTAAATACATCCTGACCACTTTTATATCTAAAGCAAATATTATTAAATACGAGATGACCTTTATTCATCTTGATTTCTTCTGGCTTTACAGGATCTAAAATATCGGATTTAATTTCAAAAATATCAACGATTTCTTTCATGTCTGCTGCTGATTTCATAAAACGCATAAGCATATTACTAAGACTCCATATTTTATCAAAAATAATTACCATATAAGTTTGAACCAATACCACAGTACCGGTAGTTACTTTATTTTCAATCCATAAAGTTATCATAAAATAAAGAATTGCACTGAAAACTATAAAAGATAGTACTGCTTGTACTACTTCAATTTTTAGACCAAAAAACCAAGACTTTTTACTCTTTTTTGATGCATCAATAGTGATTTCACTGAAATTTTTTATTTCTTTATTTCCAGACGAGAAAATTTTTACAGCTAAAATATTTCCAAATACATCGGCAAGAAAACCACCTATTTTTGAATCAGCAGCAGCTTCAATCTTGTCATATTCTATTTTTTTCTTTAGAAAAATAAGTACGATGGATATATAAAAAAAGATGAAAATAAAAAATATTAATGCAATATTTTTAGATTCTCTCAAAAGAACAAAGAATATTCCTATTAGTAGAATTACAGTCGAATAAAAATCGTATATAAATATATCAAACATTGTCTCAAAAGCTCCGACAAAGCGTCTAGATTTTGTAACTAGTGATCCAGAAAATGTATTGGCAAAGAAGGTTTGTGAATGATTTTGTATTTTTTTGAAACATAAATTTCTTAATTCACGAATTACATTTATCTCAAACCCAAATATTACAAATTTACAAAATCTAGCAACTATTAATACTATAAAACTGATACTAATAGTAATCACTACCAACCTCATTAATTCCTGAGTAAAAAGCAATCTATTAAGATCAGAATATGATAATAAATCTATGATTTTTTTAAAATAAATTGGTTTAATTATACCATCCAAAATAACTCTTATACCAAAAAGCACGAGAATTGAATAAAAAGCAAGTCTATACTTGCGCATTTGTGGCCACAGATATTTAAATATGCTTTTAAATAAAGACATTTGTGTATGATATCAGAAAAACTGAAAAAATAAAAATGTATAAAAAAATTAAAGTTCTCTTTGTTCTTGAGTAATTATTTTATTTTTCCAAAATTTATTGTGCAATGCTTTATATATATCTTTCAACTCTTGGCTTTTCAATAGATATAAGACCAAAATTCCACCAATTATTCCAATCAATCCAGAAAAGAGACCTTGTAAAAATATTCCCCAAAAAGTAGCCAGTGAGAAAATATCATCAAATAATCCTAGTGCTATATAAGTAATAGTTCCTATAGCAGTAGCACTTACACCACTTTGAAAAACAATGGTTTTTAAACCTGAAGATATACCATGCAAGAAATCTTTTTTAAATACTCTCCATAAAAATAATAGGTTAAAAAATGAACCAAAAATATATGCAAAAGGTAGTGCTAGCATTAGTGTATTTGGAACATCTTCTATTCTTAGAATTTTTTCTATATATTTTAAAATTTGAGGTTGTGTTTTAAATAAATTCATAAAAACAAATGAAAGTACTATTACAATGAGTGCAGAAAATACATTTATAACGAGAGGTTTTTTTGTATTACCAGCAGCATAATATCCTCTTACAAAAAGAAATACCAAGCCTTGTGTAGTAAGAGATAATACAAATATAGCAAGAGTAGCAGCAGTAAGTCTTGTATCAGACCATGAAAAAG
>CAZCDN010000068.1:0-2849 GCA_964497725.1 uncultured Candidatus Saccharibacteria bacterium
GTGTTTAGCTGTAAAACATGGTAGTGAAGCAGGAGCTACTTTTACAGTAAGAAAAATGTCTGGAGATGTTGCAGTAGAAAGAATTTTCCCATTATATTCTCCAGCAATAGAAAAAATAACAATAGTAAGAAGTAATAAAACAAGAAGATCTAAACTTTACTTTGTAAGAACAAAAGCTGCAAAAGAAACTAGAAAGAAACTAAGAGAGGAAAGAAAAGTTGTGAAAGAAAAAGTAGAAGCATAAATAAAAATAAAACCCTATAAAATAGGGTTTTATTTTTTTATAAATATGTTAAAATACTATGTATGCCCAGGTGGCGAAATTGGTAGACGCACTTGCCTTAGGAGCAAGCGCCGCAAGGCATGAAGGTTCAAGTCCTTTCCCGGGCACAAGTAAAGTGGAAACGGTTTTCAAATGGCTTCATTCCAATTGTTAGCTTATATTCCAAGCGATTTTCAGAAACCAAAAGTTCAGAAAACATTATTTTTGTAATTTCCTCTTTTTCGTATAAATCAGCAAAATCCCATTGTGCTGTAACGTTTTTTAAGAGTTCAGAAATTGTCCTTACTTCTTTGATGGTTGCACGCATTGCTTCCTCTGAAACCTGCTCTTCGGTCATTAGTTTTGATATCTCGTCATCTATTTTTGATTCCTCAGCTGTAAGCTCTTCTGGTTTGTAAGTACCAGCCCTTAATAGTGAAATTTTGTTTGCTCTCAAATATGCTAAGTCTTCTCGTAATTTTTTCTTTTGCCTCTCTTTGTCGTCAATATCTTTTATTCTATTCTTTTCTAACATTCCAATATTCTTACCTAATCTCTCTTCAAATTTATTTAATTCTTCTTCCGTGAAGTTTAAATTTTCCAATAACTTCCTGACATGGGTATTAACGTATTTTTTTATGTTGAAGTTCTTAAATGGATTTTTACATCCTGTTTGGCACTTTGATTGGCAATATAAAATACCTTTTTGTGGGTACGGAGTGAAAGATCTCTTGCATACACCACAGGTAAAAATATTTCGAAATGGGTAGTCTAGAGGCACATCATAATGTTTACTTTTATTTTTCTTGAGCAGTTTTTCTTGGACTCTTTGGAATAGTTCTTTTGAAACTATAGGATCATGACTATTACTTTCGATAAACCCATCAGTTTTGCTCTTTAGGAGTCCAATATAGAACCTATTTCCCAAAATTGCTTGGATTGTTGTATACCTAATCTCATGACTAACTTTCGGCCTATTATCTTCATCGTCCTCATCTGATTCAATTTCTTCTCTAGATCTGCGTTCTCTTCTAGGAGGCATTGTGAAGCCTTGTTTTATAGCCCAGGTAGCAATATCAGCTAAAGACCAGCCCTCATCAGCTAATTCAAAAAATCTCTTTATTAATGGTGCTCGTACAGGGTCTAAGGGTTTCCAATTCATATTGCCCTCGTTCAAATAACCTACAGGGGCAGTATATGTACACAATCCAGCGGACCTACTTTTTTTATTAGTAGCAGTTACTTTTTCACTTGTGACTCTAGAGTGGTGCTGTGAGAACATTCCATCCACATCCATATGTAAAGCTCCTGCGCTTGTTTTGTCATATGTTGCCATAACAAACCTAATGTCTATGCCATTTTTGATTAATTTTTTCAAAACATTATCATCCGTTGGATTTCTACTGGCTCTATCCCAAGACAAAAAAATTGCACCTTTGAACAATTTCTTATTTAGCATTTCAACTAACTTATAAAATTTTGGTCTTTCTATTCTCAGCTGTATAGATCTGTTGCTACCAAAATTCATATCACTATCTTCTTTAAATGATGAATGTTTTTCAGATATTATTCCATTGGTAATAAATCTGGGGATAGTGATATCTGCTATCGGAAGTTTTTCTTTCTTTGCAAATTTTGGATTTTCTGATCTTTGATATGCTAAAGAATTTTTCTGATTGTTTAAATCATCCGTACTTTTCCTGCAATATATAATATAAAAATTCTTATATTTTCCAGCAAGTATGTCTTTCATTATTTTTTCCTCTGACTTTGTTTTATCCATTTTTTTATTCTACATTACATTTATTTTAAAAACAATGTCTTAAACTAGTAAATCAAGTCTCGAATTGTAGGTTTATTTTTTACTGCTCTAAACTTCCATTCCCCCCATGATTCCTTGTCAGAGTTTAGTGACTCACACCAAAGTTCCGCAGCTTCCCATTTAGTTTTATCTTGTTCTCGTTCTTTTCCTTTTATTTCAAGCATCAAATATTTGTTATCTTTAAACTTCAAAATAAAATCAGGAAAATATGATTTCAATAATCCTTTATGTACATAAGGAATAGTAAATCCTAAATGGTCATTTTTAACCCAAGCTTCGAGATCATCAATTTCATGATCAAACAATTTCCCAATATTTTCCCATTTACTATCTTCTACTAAGTGACTAATATGACATTTCATCTCTGGAGAAGTATAAACATCCCTTGTTGTATACCAAGGTGTCATTACTGTTGTAATTTTAAACTTGTTCACTGGATCTATTATTGGATAGGTTTTAGATGTTTGGCTTAAATTTATTGCATGTTTAATTATTGCAGCTATCTTTGAAGTATTTAGGTTAATAAGTATATTCTTATAGACATCATGATTTTTTTTATCAGCGTCAATTTCAACTTTTTTATCAATGAATTCAGAAACAATTTTGAAAATCTGCTGAAACTTATTTCCTTCATCAATATTTTTCCAGGAATTATCTAGTCCATTTTTTATACTTGATGTGATTGTAAAAATACTTTCCTTCAATCTATAATCCTTTCCTAACTCTTCCTTAATAGATTCCATTTTTTGCAACTGTGATAAGTCT
>CAZCDN010000069.1:0-2779 GCA_964497725.1 uncultured Candidatus Saccharibacteria bacterium
CAGTTTTGGCATCTATCCACCTATCTCCTTGATCAACGACTATTTTAATATTTATATTTTTATCTTCAAAAACCCTTTCTAATATTTTTTTATCCCCCTCTCTGAGTCTTGTTTCGTTTTTTATCTCATCCTTATGCAACCAAAAAGTATCACGCCCGTTTACTGTGACATCATCAGTATATTCGTCGAGGACTTTCGGCTTCTCATTTAAGGATAGTTTATATGTTTTAACAGTTATGTATGCGGTCGCACCTTCCTTATTAATGACGCTTTCTATGTTTCCATAGTAATGATAAGGGAATGATTTTCCGAATAAACGAGTTAGCTGATCTGTTATACCTGCCTCTATATCACCAGTATCTTTAAACGCAAACGTATCTATTACTTCATAATCTTGATGACGAGATTTTCGCATCAAGATAGTATCTTCATTAATTATATAAAGCAGAACTATATTTTTAAATATTTTTTCCATATCTTAATTTTACATTATAAACAATAATTTAGGGAACTAAAAAATATAACTTCAGTAGTTTAATCTACTTTTGAAAATTCTTCTCTTATTTTATCTTTCTTTTGAGGGTTTATATAGACAACCACTCTCATATTATCTTCTTCAGCTCGTTCAAATTCATATTCAGGAAAACTTCGCTTGAGAGTCCGTTCATAAAGTGCTAATCGTTGTGCAGCACCTTTATCTGACTGATCGGTCATTTTTTCAATAATCTCACTTGGGTGACTATTTCTATACATGAATTTCCATATCTCTGGTTTAAACCATTCTGGTAATTCAGGAAGCTCTGCTGTTTTTTCACTGATTGCTTTAATACTAAAATGTCCAGGTTTATTAAATTCACCTTCTAAAATTAAATATCCGTCTTTAACTTTTATTTTTTTACCATCTTTCTCGTGAGAAAACCCATCGAGAAGATGAATATCTTGTCGCAACTTTTCTTCCCCTAGTTTCCCGATTTCTTTTGCTAATATTTGCTCATCAGTGTTAAGTTTTGTTGTAGCTCCTTTAAAAGTAATTGCATCTATATGCTCTTTTTCATTGACTTCATCAAAGAAGGTTCTCATTTCAGTAGTAAGCTTTCGAAAAGTTTCCATTCCTTTATTAGTAATAGCACTTCCGTGCTCTTCAGTCCCAAAATCTAAACTGTAAATTTTTAACCCTATTTTTTCACTGTTGTCGAAAGGTTCAAATGGCCATAAGCTTATATTATAAGTAAGACCCTCAATAACCACACTTTTGTCATATGGTTCTGATATTTTTTGATTCTCAATTTTTGAAATGGATTCTTTCTTACCAAAATTAAAAGATAACATGCTCCCAGTTTACAATAAATATTCAAAATGATCCATATTTTGTAATGAAATGCTGTTTACTTAATACATTTGAAAATAATATAAAAAATGCTACACTGCTTGCATATGTCAAGTGTCATATCACAACTAAAGAAGTCTGTTGAAATAAAACTTTCCGAACTTCGTGGTAAGCGAAAACAAGTTTTAAGTAGTTTCAAAGAAAAGTTAAAGGATGCAAAAATTGACCAAATTAAAAACTCTCTATTAAACAAATAACTTTATGTCACAAGAAAATTTAAACAATTTAAACAATTTAGAGAATGCTGAAATTCTTAAATTAAATCTTGAAAAAGTAGAACAGAAAGAAGCCTCGCAAGAGGAGCTTTTGAACTGGCTTGATAATGAAGGTGCAAAATTCAAATTAGAAACCCAAGAAGAATTAAGCAAGTCAAATACTGTGGATCTCGATCAGTCGACTTTTGAAAAAATAAAGAATGAAACAAATATAGAAAATGATTTGAATGTTATAACCTTAGAAGCTCAACGGGCAGTAAATGAAGCGAGTGAGCAGGTTAAAGACATTCCACAAAAGACAAAGGCTGAATTACGCGCGCCAAATATTACAAAAAAACTGGAAGGTACTTTTGCGAATGGGGAAGATTTTTCTGAAGCAAATCGAATTGCGTTAAAAATAAACGACCTTATTGAAACACTTCCAGTAGAACAACAAGAAGGTGCATCTGGAAAATTAAAGCAGCTTTTAAATAATAAAGATCTTTATTATTACAAGGAGCTCCATGACATTCTCTTAAAGGAGAAAAAGTCATCTGAAGTTATAAAACAGGATGTTGAAAATAAATCATTTACTCATGCAAAAGATTTTGACGGAGTAATCAAGCAAGTTGAAGCAATGGGTGGGATACAAGGCTCAAGTGAGTTTTTTACTGTTGAAATGATAAAAGATATTATCCAAGGTGTCCGTTCGGGCAATAAGGATATTAACAGCGTAACAAGTGCTGGAGGACTAAGGTCAAAAATAGCTTCACTACTTGCGGAACCAGACCCCATGAAAGCCATCCAATACGGATCGATAACTATAAATGGGGAGTTAAAGAACATTCAGACCCAGTATTTGGATGCAAACAAAGTAAAAGTTAATTTAGGGCGAGGTTGGGAAATTATGGATAAGGATGATCTAAATAAATTAAGACAAGAATCTGACAACACAAGAAGTGCCGAAGGTATAACAATTGGTGAAAAGATTGAAAGCAAAACAGAGGAACCTTTAAGCAAAGATGAATTTTTAAAGGAGTTGATCTATACACGCGGAATGAGCAGTACTCAATTTAACGATTATCTATTGAAAAGTCTGGAAGAAAGGAAGCAATTACTTAGTACTTTAGTTATTAAGCAGGAAAATTCTGCAGATGAAACAAGGACACAGACATCAGTAAGTGATGTTTCTGTTGCA
>CAZCDN010000070.1:0-2764 GCA_964497725.1 uncultured Candidatus Saccharibacteria bacterium
TGATGGTGAAGAAAAAACAGAAGTAAAAGAAGAATCCAGCGCTCCGCTTATATAATTTTTATAAAAATAAAACTCGATGATCATAGGACCATCGAGTTTTTAATTTCTTTCTTTTGTCTGAAAAATTCTTGGAAAAGAATTCCAAGGGTGATTATCATATAAATAATCATTAATTCTTCAAAAAAAGAATCTTTAATCTGCGAGCTTTTCGCAGACATGAGGCTCACTATATATAAAACCAAGAATCCTACATTGTGTTTTATATAAGATATCTTTGGTTTTTCAATAGTTTTTTTAATCAAAGGGATTCCAGCTATAAACTGTGCAATAGATGCAAATACAATTGACCATTTTGGATCAGTTGTAAAAATCCACAATAGTATACAAATTGGTACAGATATCGTGATTATTGTATCTGTTTTATTCCACTCAGATCTAATTTTTAGTCTCAATAGAATACTTATCGTTGTGATACCGCCAAATATAAATATTAAAAGAAGCATAGCACTTTTACCATCTGCGTTTAAAGTAATGATAAATTGTATTACATCAAGTGTTACCCATAAAATCCAAGTTGTAATACTTTGTCCTAAACCTTTTTCTAATTTTATATTTTTATATAAATAAAAGTAGCTAATAAAGCTAATAGCAATAAGTACCCATTCTACGTCCTTGACGCCATAAATGAGTTCAATAAATTTTTCCATTTTAAAGTATTTTTTTGTATTATACCACAATCAGTCACAAAAATCAATTAATAAAAATACCAGCCCTAAGCCTTGCTTAGGGCTGGTATGAATTACAAAAAAACTTTGCCATTTATGGATTTTTTACTTATAATTAAAATATGAAACCAGAAACAAAATCATGTCGAAATTGTAAAAACGATTTCGTGATTGAACCGGACGATTTTTCTTTTTATGAAAAAATGAAAATTTTATTACCGACTTGGTGTCCAGATTGTAGAATGGTCCGTCGTCTTGTTTGGCGAAATGAACGCAATTTATTTCGCAGAAAAGATGCACACACCAAAGAAGATTCTTTTTCGGGTTTTCCAGCTGAAGCAAATTTAAAAACATATGAAAATAATTATTGGCATGGAGATGAGTGGGATTCAATTGAATATGGGTTAGATTATGATTTCTCAAAACCATTCTTAAGACAGTTTTATGAATTAATGTCTTCTGTACCATTACCTGCAAAATCATCTGCTGGCTTTATGATTAATTCAGATTATTGTAATGAAGCTGGAAGACTTCGTAATGCATATTTGTGCTTCGATTCAGATTTTGTTGAAAATTCTGCATATTTAGTTAAAGCTACAAATATGAAAGATTCTTTTGATTCTCATGAGGTAATAGATGACGAGCTTTGTTATGAATGTGTAATGGTATATAAATCTTATAAAACATCGTATTCTTTAGATTGTGAAAGTTGTGTGGATGTATGGTTTAGTAAGGGTCTTCGAGGCTGTACAAATTGTTTTGGTTGTGTAAATCTAAAAGGGAAGTCTTATTATTTTTTTAATGAACCATTATCAAAACAAGAATATGAAAAAAGATTATCAGAATTAAATCTGAGATCTTATAAATCAATTATAAAATTACGCACTAAAGTATTAGATTTTTGGCAAAAATTTCCAGTAAAATATTATCATGGGATACGAAATCTAAATTGTACAGGAGACCGAATCAGTGATTCAAAAAATGTCTTGAATTCTGTATCCATCCAAGATGGTGAAAATATGCGATATATTCAGATCAGTGTACTTAAAGCAGCTAATTCATACGACTGTGTACAACTTTTTATGGGGGTTGAAAATGCTTATGAATGTGTGACTTGTGGAGAAGGTGCGTATAATCTTAAATATTGTTTTAATTGTTGGGGAGAATCAAGAGATCTTGAATATTGTGGTTATTGTATAGGATCAGCTGACTGTTTTGGCTGTGTGGGTCTTTCAAAAAAACAATATTGTATTTTGAATAAACAATACACAAAAGAACAATATTTTGAGTTGCGTGACAAAATAATAAAACACATGGATGATATGCCATATGTTGATTCGTTAGGCAGAGAATATAAATATGGACAATTTTTTCCATCAGAATTTTCACCACTTGCATACAATGAAAGCTTGGCTCAAGACTACGTACCTTTGGATTCTAAAGAAGCCAAAGAAATAGGATTTATATGTCGTGAACCAAATGCACGATAATTTCAAAAGACCATTAAAGGAATAGATTTACCAGATTTGATTGATGATGTAAAAGATGATATTACAAAAGAAATTATTGCTTGTGAGGATTGCAATCGTGCATATAGGATAGTCCCCATTGAATTACAATTTTATAAACGCATTGGTCTACCTTTACCACACAAGTGTCATAATTGTAGGTTTTTAGATCGTTTTAAATTTATAAATAAACTTAAACTTTATCACCGTTCTTGTATGAAAGATGGTTGTAAAAATGAATTTGAGACATCCTATGCACCTGATTCTCCAGAGATAGTTTATTGTGAAAAATGTTAATGTAACCTGATACGCATTTCGATCATAATCAGCCACAACCTGAACATCTCTTACCGAGACTCTTGGTTCATAATTCTGAATTAGAATCTTTAATTCTTTTTGTAGTATCGTTCCAGTTATTGGATCTAATGGTTCGAACAGCATTGCTCGAATATTGCTTCCAAGTCTAGGATTAAACGGTCTTTCGTAAAAATTAGTATAATATCATTTATATCCAGATTTATCTTCTTTCAT
>CAZCDN010000071.1:0-1309 GCA_964497725.1 uncultured Candidatus Saccharibacteria bacterium
CTTGAAAGTGTTTTTGCTTCTGCGCCTGTTTTTGCTATTTCATTTTCATATTTTGCAATTTCTCTATCTAATTTTGCTATCTCTTCACTTACATCATCTATTTTTCCAGTCAGTTCTTCTTTTGTAGGATTTGCACTATAGGTCGTTAAAAAAGGCCAAAAAATTAGCAGAAAAGAAAAGAAAGTAATAAATATTTTTTTAAATATATACATTACTTTCTATTTTAACACATTTTTTACTTTAATAGAAAAATACCATTGTTTATCCTAGATATAGTTTCTTCTTTACCAAAAATCTCAGCTAATGTAAAAGGATCAGGTGATTTTTCGAGTCCAGATAATGCATACCTTATTGGCCAAAGTACAACTCCCCTACCCGTATCTGTGGCATATTGCCACAATGCATTTTTTATGTTCTCATTTTGCCAATCCTCTGTACTTATTTCATTTAAGATTTGTATACTTTTTTCTAATACTTCTATTGTTTTATTTATTTGATCTTCTATACTACCATCTTTTAATTGTTTTTTTGCTTGAATGAGTATTGTATCTTTGTCCAATTTTGGTGTATCAAAAAAATATGTGATTTCTCCATTCTCGGCCATTTCTTTTATCTCACTTCCTTTTGAAATTCTTTCCATTACAATGGGTACAATTGCATGCAATCTTTCGTTTGTATATTCAGGTAAAGAGTGAAAACTTTTTGGTATAAAATTGTTTATGTATTCTTCTTGCTCTTCATATGAAAGATTTCTAAGATATTCTTTATTTACCCAATCAAGTTTTACCATATTGAAAACTCCAGGACTTTTTTGTACTCTATCGATTGAGAATTTTTCTATTAACTGATTCATGGAAAAAATTTCTTGTTCGTCTCCAGGATTCCAGCCTATAAGAGCCATAAAGTTTAGTATTGCTTCTGGTAAATAACCCAATTCTTTGTATTGAAGTGTATCGAGTGCTCCGTGACGCTTTGACATCTTTGTCTTGTCTTCGGCTAGTATAAGAGGTATATGTGCGTATTCTGGTATATCAAAACCCAATGCTTCCCAGAGCAACAATTGTCTTGGTGTATTAGGCGCATGCTCTTGTCCTCGTATGATGTGTGTGACACCCATTTCATAATCATCTACTACATTTGCAAAATGAAAGATTGGATTGTCTAAATCTTTTGCTATTACAAAATCACCGAGGTCAGTAGTGTCGACTACTATTTCTCCCAATACATGATCTTGGAACGTTACTTTTTTATTTGGATTTTTAAAACGAATTACACTTTCTCTGTCACCTTCTTCTTTTATTTCTTCTTT
>CAZCDN010000071.1:1409-2747 GCA_964497725.1 uncultured Candidatus Saccharibacteria bacterium
TTCATTTTATTATGATAGCATAAAACTACTGATGAGTTAAGGCTATATTTACTGCTTCTTGTGCAAGCATCTCTCCTGCTTCTGGAGTAGAAAAAGCATATGCTTTTTCACTCATTTGTTCTAAGCGTTCTTTTGAATTTAATAACTTATCAATTTCTGTAGTTAGTATGTGAGGTTGTAAATTATTTTCTTCGAGAACTACACAAGCACCTGTGCGAGCATAAGTAAACGCATTTTTTCTTTGGTGATCACCATTTGAATTTGTAATTGGAATTATTATTGAAGGTATACCCCAAGATGCAATCTCAAAAATAGTAGAACCGGCTCTTGATATGATTAAATTTGCTGCACCTGCTGCCATTTTGGTTTCTATGTTGTTCATGTATGCAAATGGTAAATATCTATGCTTGAAATTACTATTTTCAAGAACTAGGTCAGATCGCATTTGCACTTCTTTAATATTTTTAGGACCAGTTTGATGTATGATTTGATATTTTTTAAGCAATTCAGGTAATACTTCGATAATAGTACTATTAATTATGTCTGCGCCTTGTGAGCCACCTAGTATAAAAATAGTTTGTAGATTTGGGTCGAGTTTGAAGAATTCATGACCACCATGTTCTGCTTTTTTTGCAATGGCTCGTCTTACAGGTTGACCAACCCATGCAGTTTTGTCTTTTGGAAATTTTTCTCCTGCTTCTGCATATGATACTGCTACTCTTTTTGCAAATTTTGCAGTCCAAAGATTCAGTCTTCCTGGAGAAGAATCAGATTCGTGCAATATAATAGGTATACGTAAAATTCTACCTGCAAGTACAGCTGGAAATGCACCATATCCACCTTTTGAAATAATTACATCAGGATAAATAGAAAAAACTTTTATTATTCCTACAATTCCACCCAAAAATGCTTTAAATAAATCTAAAAAGTTTTTTATAGAAAAATAGATTCTCATTTTTCCTGCAGGAACTTGAATGAAAGTAATGTTTGTTTCAAATAGTGCTTGCTTGTCGAAAGGAGTGTCTGACATAAAATAAATCTTGAGGTCTATCAAGTTTTCATGATCTGCTATTTCGTTTATTTTTTCAGCGATGGCTATCAGTGGATAAAAATGCCCACCAGTCCCCCCACCTGTCAAAAGTATTCTCATAAAAAGATTATATCATATTTGTGTAAGGAGTATAATACTTAATATATATAATAATTCTTCGTAACCTCGCAAGAACCGTTCTTGGGAGGACGATAAAGTTATAAAAATAACCAAAGATCGCTATGACCACGACCATGTCTATAATGATACCTAGTTGTTTTGGGCCGAAATTACTTTGATGTATAATA
>CAZCDN010000072.1:0-2715 GCA_964497725.1 uncultured Candidatus Saccharibacteria bacterium
ATTATTAAATATTTTCCAAATGAAATCAATAGCGACTACACTAAATCCAATAGTGATAATTACGGCCCAGTCGTAAATACTAATACTCGTAGTTTTTAACAATTTTTGAAATACTGGTACATATACCACCATGATATGGAGCAATACTACTATTATAAATGCCCACCACAATACAAAATTTTGTTTTGTTTTTTTAGCAAAAGGCATCTTGTCACTTTGAACATTAAATATATTTAGCCATTGATACACAGCGAGCAATGTCATAGCTACAGTCGTAGCATAGATATATCCAAGTGGAAGATAAATCTTGAAAAGCATTATAGTTCCTACCATCATCACTATACCTTGAAGAGTCATTCTTGTGATCATTGACCTGTCTAAAATATTTTTACTATTTTGTCTTTTAAAGTTTAGTGAATTATCTCTATGTCCGAGTGCAAGAGCCACGACTAAAAATCCATCAGTCACAAAATTGAGCCAAATAATTTGCGTAGCCGACACAGGCAAAGGGAGTGCGAGGCTAATAGCCGCAATCAATACAAACATTTCTCCAATACCCGTAGAAAAAAGATACAATACTACTTTTTTAATCGTGGCATAAATACTTCTTCCTTCTGCAATCGCAGAAATAATCGAGCGGAAATTGTCATCCATTAAAATAATGTCCGATGCTTCTTTAGCTACTTCTGTACCAACCTTGCCCATAGCTACACCGAGGTCTGCTGCTGCAAGTGAGAGTGCATCATTTACCCCATCTCCTGTCATCGCCACCACATCTCCATTTGCTCTATATGCTTCTACTATTTTCAATTTATCTTCTGGAGTCACACGTGCAAATACTGATACCTTGGACAAAATATTTGCCAATTGATCTTTATTCATACTATGCAATTCTACTCCTGTAAGGACTCTATCTCCTTCTTTAAAAATACCTGCTTCACGTGCAATAGCTTGAGCCGTGTCCACATGATCGCCTGTAATCATCACGATTTTCACACCGTACTTTGAAGCATATTCTACCGACTCTCGCACCTCTGGTCGGAGAGTATCAGAAATACCTACCACACCTACAAATACAAGCGGTGGCAACTTCCCTTCTTCTATCTCACTCGGTGGTTTAGAATTGTAAGCAAGGACTAAAATACGCAAGCCCTGATCCGACATTTCTTTCATTTTTATTCTAATTTCTTTTTCTTTCTCTTCATCTTTTTGTATAGTTTTTTCTCCTATTAAAATCTTTTCACAATGTGGCAATATTGCTTCAGGTGCTCCAGCTACCAAAAAGCTACTCTTTCCATCAAAGTCATTTATAGTCGCATGATACTTTGTAGTAAAATCAAATGGAAATTCTTTAATCATCGGATTTTCTCTGAGTAATTCATCTTTATGAAAACCAATTTTTTGAGAAAGTGTAAGTAGTGATACTTCTGTCGGGTCTCCATACACTCGCTCCCACAATTTTATTTTTTCATTATATGCAGTGCCTGCAGTCGATGTAAGTGATGAAATCTTTCCAATCAATAATAAATTTGAATTGTCGAGTACTTCTATAGATTCATTGTTTTGAAAGATTTCTCCCTTTGGATTATATCCCTCACCTTTCACTTCATACATATGTCCTCCAGTAAAAATTTTGGAAACCATCATCTGGTTCATAGTAATAGTACCTGTCTTGTCCACAGCTATAATTCGCGCTTGTCCGAGCGCTTCTACTGCTTGGAGTTTTCTTACAAGAGCATTTCTCTTACTCATACGAAATACTCCGCGAGCAAGTATGAGAGTCACCACCACAGGCAAGCCTTCGGGTATGACCGACACAGCGATAGCCACAGCGGTTTTAAACATTTCCTGAGTAGGCATCCCTCGAAGCACACCTAGTATAAATACGAGGAATGAAAGAGCTAGCACTACGATGATTATGATATTTGATAAATCTTTAATATTTTTCTTTAAAGGTATATCTGTATCTATTTTTTGCAAAGCCTTCGATATTTTTCCAATCTCTGTTTTCTGACCCACAGCTGTGACTACCATATATGAATGCCCTCCTACAATATAGCTTCCACGAAAAACCATATTTTTTTGAGAAGTAATAGGTATGTTTTTTTCATCAATTTTTTTATCATCCTTAATTATAGATTTTGATTCACCAGTCAAAACTGATTCATCTACCTTTAAAGAATTTATATTAAATAGTCTTCCATCAGCAGGCACCTTGTCCCCTTCTTTCAAAAATACAATATCTCCCACTACTATATCTGTATCCGATATTATTTTTTCTATACCGTCACGCACTACCATAGCTTCAGTTTTTACAAAGTTTTCTAAAGCCGAAAGAGTGTCTTGCGCTTTACCCTCTTGAAAAGCACCTATGACCGAATTGATTATGAGTACAGCGAGTATAATAAATGCATCGACTTTATCCCCCATCAAAAATACAATCAGTGATGCAATGAGGAGTATATATATGATTGAGCTTTTAAATTGCCTCAGGAATATTACAAAGACAGAATCCGGCTTTTTGGCTGGTAATTTATTTTTCCCATAAGTCGATATCATCTTTGCAATATTTATCTCGTCCAATCCTTTTTTGGATGTATGAAACTTGGTAAATATTTCTTCTATATTTAAATTGTGTATATCTTGCATTTTGTTATTATAGCAAAGAAAAAAACAAGATACGAATGCATCTTGTTTTAGTTTTTTGGTTAAAAA
>CAZCDN010000073.1:0-2628 GCA_964497725.1 uncultured Candidatus Saccharibacteria bacterium
AACGCCCACTCCTTGTCTTCTTCAAAATCATTTAGTTCGCTTATGGTGCCCTCGCTAGGAATCGAACCTAGAATAACGGCTTAGAAGTCCGCAGTTATATCCATTTAACTACAAGGGCATATTGGTATGTGGTGCGCGATGAGGGACTTGAACCCCCGACCTTTCCGGTGTAAACGGATTGCTCTACCAACTGAGCTAATCGCGCGCTTTTTTGATTATAGATATACTAAAACAGCTAATCAAGTATGCTCATTATTTATACACTAAAATCAACAAAAGTTCAAGGTTGTGCTATGATACTAAATATGAAGATAGAAGTACTATATGAAGATGAAAATTTTTTGGCTATAAATAAGCCTGCAGGTATTTCTGTACATCAAACTGCAAACAATAAAGAATACTCTGTCGCCGACTGGATACAGAAAAATTATCCAGAATTAGAAGGCGTGGGAGAGGACATGTATGTAGAATACAAAGGTGAACAAATAAAAATCAATCGGCCCGGAATAGTTCACCGACTAGACAAGGATACTTCTGGAGTTTTACTTATTGCTAAAAATCAAGAAAGCTTCACTTATCTAAAAAGACAATTCAAAAAACATGCAATTCAAAAAACATACAATGCATTTGTGTATGGATCTTTAAAAGACCCAGTAGCATCTTTACGTACAGGTAAAAAGGGTGTGATAAATTCACCGATTGGTAGAAGTCCTAAAAATATTCGAATGTGGACCGCTGGAAGGGGAGCTCGAGGAGAAGCAAAAGATGCACTTACCGAATATATTGTTCTTAAAAGATTTGAAGAACAAGGCGAATCATTTTCTTATGTAGAAGTATATCCAAAAAGTGGGCGTACACATCAAATCCGTGTTCATCTTCGATATATAAATCATCCTGTAGTGAGTGATCCTCTTTATGCAAACAACAACGATCAAGCTTTAGGCTTTCTTCGCACAGCATTGCATGCACGGATGATTTATTTTAAAGACAGGCACGGAAAGGATATAAGTATAGAAGCTCCGTTTCCGCAGGATTTTGAAAATGCGATAGTCTCGCAAAATCTTGCTTAAATATATTATCTGTGCTAAAGTATCTCTTATGATAAAAACAGGATTAAAACTTACTCCGGTGGATGTAAATAGTAGAAAAGAACTTGATTTCAAGGCTGGTGATACTGTGCGCGTACACGTAAAAATTCAAGAAAAAGGCAAGACTCGCTTGCAGGCTTTTGAAGGACTTGTATTAGCTCGAAAACACGGTAGAGAAATGGGTGCTACATTTACTGTTCGAAAAGTAGCTAGTGGTGTGGGTGTAGAAAAGATTTTTCCATTGTATTCTCCAAATATTGATAAGATTGAAATTATCAAAAAATCAAAAACTCGCAGAAATAAACTTTATTATATCCGCGATAAGGCAGTAAAAGAAGTGAAGAAGAGATTGAAAAGTGTTACTCTTTCAAAAGCAGAATCAGATGCAATGCAATACGAAGCTCCTGAAGAAGAAACAATAGAAGATGAAGTAGTAGAAGAAGTGATAGAAAACAAAGAAGAATAAAAAACAGAAGAATAAAAACAAAAAAAAACCGCACTGCGGTTTTTTTTGTTGTAAATTTTTACGAAATTCTATATACTCCAAAGGTAGGTAAAATAAGCGCGGGTGTTGAAACTGGTAGACAAGCTACCTTGAGGTGGTAGTGTCCTTCGGGACGTGGAGGTTCAAGTCCTCTCCCGCGCACAACAAAAACTCCGAAAGGATCAAGAGTCCTCTCCCGCGCACCAGTTGAAGTTCTAATAATGTGCTATAATTAAAGTGTTAATATTAATTATAAAAATTTATGGAAGAACAAACACAAGAAAATATAAAAAATGAAACTATTATCGCTGAAAAGGTGATAAATGTAAGTACTGATAAAAAAATGGATAGCATAAGCGATCTTTTAAAAAGTACTTTTGATCTATACAAAAAAAATGTATGGAGATTGGTGGCTATTGTAGCTTTACCTATATTGTTTATAATATTAGCAATGTTGGCAATAATCTTAGGTACGATGTTTCTACCTTCTATGATTGCTATTTCTGTGATGGTATTTTTAGCAGGAGTACTCATTATTATATCTGTGTGGTCTAAAAGTGCATTACTTTTTGCGATTAAAAATATAAATGAAAAGATGAGCTTTAAGCAAGTTTTTGAAAGAAGTCAAAAATTTATATGGCCTTACTTTGTAATTAGTATATTGGTAGGTTTTATAATCTTGGGTGGACTAACATTTCTATTTATACCGGCTGTCATACTTGGTGTAATGGTAATGTTTTCCAATTTTGTATTAATAGATCAAAATCATAAAGATATAGATGCATTAGCAAAGAGTAGAGAGTACATAAGAGGGTATTGGTGGCAAGTGTTTGCAAGAATGGTTGTAGTATTTCTGATATTTATGATTATTTCTACGATTCCTTTGATTGGGAATATAGTATCAATCTTTTTCGCTACTCCTTTTATAATGATTTATGTATTTAAAATGTATGAAAATCTTAAGGAAATTAAAAGCACAGAAGTTGTAACTGACAATAAAGACACAAAAGATATGATGGTATTGATAGCTGTAATAGGTATATTTATAGCACTATT
>CAZCDN010000074.1:0-2587 GCA_964497725.1 uncultured Candidatus Saccharibacteria bacterium
CTTGAAAAAGGTCTGTTTTTTTGCTAAAATAGTATTATTATGAAAGACCAAAATGAAAATATAGAAAAAGATAATGAGAATCAAAATGAAGATTTTGAAGATGTGGTTTTTGTAGAAAGTACAGAAGATGGTGATACTTTGCCTACAAAAGATATTGTAAAAAAACTTCGTGAAGAAAATAAAAAACTTCGCTCTGAAAAAGATGAGTATCTTACAGGTTGGCAACGAGCAAAAGCTGACTATGTAAATTTACAAAAAGAATTAAATGAAGTGAGATTGAATTCTTTAAATATTGGGAAAGAAAAAACTATAAATGGTATATTACCTGTGATTGATAGTTTTGATATGGCTTTTTCAAATAAGGAAGCTTGGGAAAAAGTCGATTCAAATTGGCGTACTGGTATAGAATATATATATCAGCAATTCACAAAGAGTTTAGAAGATTTAAATGTATTTAAAATCAATGATTTAAACATTGATTTTAATCCACTAATGCACGAACCTATCGATACTGTCGAGACTACCGACTCTGAACTAGAAAATAAAATAGCTGAAGTCGTACAGGCGGGATACATAATCAAAGGTACTGGTATGCAAGAGAAAATAATAAGACCAGCAAAAGTAAAGGTATATAAGCTCGCTTAATGCTATAATAATTATATGAAAAAAGGTTTTAAAATATTTGTTATTATAATTTTTCTTATTTTAATAATAATACTATTCGCATATAAATTTAAAGGAAGTAGCATTAAAGAAAAAGAAATTTCAGAAAAAGCCGTAGCTTGTACATTAGAAGCAAAAATGTGTCCTGATGGTACTTATGTAGGTAGAGTAGCTCCTAGTTGTGAATTTGAACAATGTAAAATAGCGGATAATACTACACCAATAGCAAACAGTAGAGATGATGTAAAAATCAAAAAGATGAGTACTTCTCAAGGTCAATATAATACATTTGAATCAAACGGTGCTTCTATCGTAGTAACTGAAATTTTAGAAGATAGTCGCTGTCCTGTAAATGTGCAATGTGTATGGGAAGGTACAATAATAATACGCGCAGATGTAAATGTAAAAAATATAAATAAAGAATTGATCCTAGAGTTAAATAAGCCAGTATCTTCTGATGGAAAAACTATTACTTTAATAGAAGCTGGTCCGAAAAATAATTATAATTTTAAATTTAATGTAAAATAAAAATTATGTTTAATAAAAAAACAAAAATAATGTTTGTTGTATCGATTTTGATTGTAGTCGCAAGTATACTTTTTATTAACTTTGCTGATAATAAAAATAATGAAAATCAAGAAAATATAATAGAAGTATTGAGTGATAAATCTTGTGGCTTTACATTAATTTCTCCAAAAGAAGATGCAACTGTATATAAAAATTTTACAGTAGAAGCTATTGTAGATAATACAAACCGTGCTGAAAGAGGTTGTGGTTGGACTGTATTTGAAGGTCAGGCGGGATTGGTGCATGTATATGATACAAAAGGTTTTAGTGTTGGATCAGCACTACTTACAGCAAAAGATGGTGACTGGATGAAAAGTGGACCTGTAAATTTTGAAGCAGATATAGTAATCGATATCGAGCCAAATGATAAGAATCTTTTGTTGGTTATAGAAGAGGATGATCCTGCTGGTCTCGGTGATTCTGAGCTTTTACAAATACCTTTAAAATATAGTAAATAATTTATGGAAGGAAAATACAAAATAATTTTATATTATAAATATGTAACGATTGATAATCCAGATCAATTGCGTATTGAACAATTAGAACTTTGTAAAAACTTGGGTTTTAAAGGGCGTATTATTGTAGCAGAGGAGGGTATCAATGGTACATTTGAAGGCTTGGAAAATAAATGTAATGAGTACATATCTCTAATGAAAAAAGATGAAAGATTTTCTGATATACACTGGAAAATAAGTAATGGTACAAAAAATGGTACAGCTTTTCCAAAACTTTCAGTAAAAGTAAGACCAGAAATAGTGTCCTTACATTTAGGTAAAGAAAATGACATAGATCCAAATACTCTTACAGGTAATCACTTAAATCCTGAAGATCTCCGAAAGTGGTATGAAGAAAATAAAGAATTTTATGTAGTAGATATGCGAAATGATTATGAACTTAAAGTTGGTCAATTTAGAAATACAATTTTTCCAGGTATGAAAAATTTTAGAGATCTACGCAAAGATTTTAAAAAGATAAAACACTTGAAAGATAAACCCGTCCTTACTGTATGTACAGGAGGTGTACGCTGTGAAAAAGCATCTGGTCTTTTAAAGAGAGAGGGCTTTGAAAATATATACCAATTAAATGGAGGTATTGTGAACTATATGGAAAAATATCCAGGTAAAGATTTTGATGGTAGCCTTTATGTTTTTGACAAAAGACTTACAATGCATTTCAATGATGAAGAAAATCATAAAGTGATAGGGAAGTGCGAGAAATGCAATACTAGTACAGAAGCTTATAGAAACTGCAGAAGTATGTATTGTCATAGACATTTTATTTGCTGTGATGATTGCTTAGAAAAAAATGGTAATGCATTTTGTAATTTAAAATGTAAAATTGCTTCTTGGTATTTTGA
>CAZCDN010000075.1:0-2533 GCA_964497725.1 uncultured Candidatus Saccharibacteria bacterium
AGAAATATTTTCATTTGTACCAGTTTTTCCAACCCATTTTACATATACAGGCAAAGCTGCTCTAGCTTATGCGTTTGTAATTGTATTTGCAGAATTTGATAATGTCCACACTACCTTATACACGCTTTCTGTTTCTACTTTTGGTGGTGTCGAGCCTGATGAATATGATGCATTTGCAGCTATCTGAAAATCAGATATAATCTTTACTATTTTCTTTTCAAAATTATTTATTTCTGAAAAACCAATTCCACTTGAAGGTTGTCTTCCTTTTATGCTAACTTCTATTATTATTTGAGGGTCACGCATTGCACTATTTGATGCAGATATCGACAATGGTTTAAAACTAAAAGATAAATTTCCACTTGCTCCAGGCTGCACAGAACTCAATGAATCTTCTGTATTTTTATCCCAAATAATAGAATTGTCTGCTGAATTGTAAAAACCATCAGATGTTACATTTGTCTTATCAAAAACATTTCCAGAAAGTCGTGCGATTATTTGTACATCATCTACCCTGTTTGGAAGATTGTTTGACCATACGATATTTGCTCTAATTTCTTTGCCACCTTGAACAGAGTAAGATTCTGAATCTTCTCCGTTTATAACTACACGTGTCTCGAGAAAAGGCTTCATTATTGTCACACTATGAAGAAGAGAATTGTATATCACATCAATACTCGACTGATTGCTCGATCTTATGGTTCCTATATATACACGAAATACCTGCTCGTCATTGTCTTGTCCTACAAGACTACCAGAAATATTTACAACCAATGGATTTTTGTCTGAGAGTTCTTCTAAGCTCCAAATAGAATTTCCGAGGGCAGGTTTTACGTCGGCATCAGTATATCTAAAACCGATTGGATATTCTACTTTCAATACAGCATTTTCTGAAGGAAGTGTAGTATTTAATGATGCTACTACTCTTAGATTTATTTCTTGATTTGCACTAGTTTGATCAGGAGCAAACATTGAAATAGAAACTGGAGAAGAATTTATGGTGATTTGATATATTTCTTCTTTTGTAAAAATCGCATTAGATCCTTCTGGATGATATTCCAATTTTACTTTTATATCACGAGTCACATTTTGATCACCAAAAAGTATTACTTCAATATTTTTCTCTACTCTTTTGCCTGGTGCTATTGTACCAATAGCTTCACGAGGTAAGCGTACAATATCACTAGCGTCTTGTGTAGCTCCTTTTGGATATTCTACAATCATATCTACTAGCTCAAGGCTTGCGTTATTGTTGTTTACAATTTCTATTTGTAAAGGAAGTTTTTCACCACCTTGAGTAAATGCATTCCCTATTATATTGATTTCTATATTTTCTGATGAAACCACACTTCCTCCTTTGTAAAACTTGTACCCAGCAAAACCAAGAGCACCGACAAAGAACAATATCGCAAAAATAAAGAAAGTTTTAAATATTGATGAATTTTTTTGTTTTTTAGGAGACATATCTGTTTTTTCCCATTCTTTTGAGACTTTGTATTTTTCCTCGTGCAGTATACCCTCTTTGTGATAATCAAAAGATTTTGCTTGGCGATCATAAAGATTGCTCTTTATATCTTCGATTTTATGCATTGAGTTTTTGTTTTCTGGCATTTTTCTATTATAACATTATTTTAAAGCTTTGAAATACCACATACTAGAGATGGCTTTCTCTCAAGGCTTTATTTATATGTGCGATTATAGAAGATTTATCTTGTAAAAACAAATCTATATTTGAATTATCAAAATCCTCACCTAGATATTCTATGATATTTTTAGTCTCCCCTACATAACCAAGCTCATATACAATACGAAATACTAAATAAAGCTCCATCGCTTCACGATTTTTATCATCCAGTTTTTCGTCATCGAGTAAATAAAAAACTTGTGTGAGTGCATCAAATATTTTTTCATTTGCTTCTTCTCCTGCACAAAGACGCTCAATTAATTTTGATACTTTAAAAATTAAAGATAAAGATTTTTCTTGACGCCTTAAAAAAGGAAAAGAATCGATTGGCACACTCGAAGTCACACGCCAAATATCCCGACCTCGCACCAAATCAATATTTGCATAAGAAAAATCCTGCAAGCCATATCGTAGCTTTGATTGAGCAAGCCTCACGCCTTGCGCACTCGCACGCACAAGCCCAAGCTCGCGAGTATATAATGTGAGATATTTATTTGCCTCACCTGTATTCCGAGAACTGAGCACTATCGCTTGTGTATGATATATGTGATGATGAGACATAAAATAAAACTACTTAACTATCTTAACCCTTACAACCAAATCTCCAATTTTTATTTCTTCTCCGTCATTGTCTTTAAAGATTACATTTTTAGCACCTACAGTTTTTGTGAATTCATCCATAAATTTTTCTACCAATTCTTTTGTATTTATAGAAAGTACGATATCTACCATGTCACTAGGAACTAGTCCTTCTTTTTTACGCATATCTTGTACTGCTCGTAAAATCTCTCTATACTCCCCTTCTTTTTTAAGTTCTGGTGTAATTGTAAAATCGAGTATGACTTTTTC
>CAZCDN010000076.1:0-2507 GCA_964497725.1 uncultured Candidatus Saccharibacteria bacterium
ACTCTTATTGAAAGAGGGGACGAGGTTATTATTATAGATGATCTCTCTAACGGTAAAAAAGAAAACATAAATTTTAATGCAAAATTTATTCAAGCGGATATTCGAAATATAGATGAAATAAAAGATCATTTTGAGGGTATTGATTATGTTTTTCATTTAGCGGCTCTTGCTAGTGTTCAGCCTTCAATTGAAGATCCTGTGAGTTATAACGAAGTAAATTTAAGCGGGCTCTTGAATGTCCTTTTGTGCGCCAAAAATTCTGGAGTTAAAAAATTAGTTTATTCCGCTTCGTCTGCTGCTTATGGTGATCAAAAAGTTATGCCGTTGGTTGAAAGTATGCCCGCGCACCCAATCAGTCCTTACGGACTTCAAAAATATGTTGGAGAGCTTTATTGTCGAATGTTTTCTGATGTTTATAAATTGCCAACGGTATCGCTAAGATATTTTAATGTTTACGGAGAGAGACAGCCAATACAAGGAGCATATACTTCAGTTTTGGGTATATTTACACGGCAAAGACTAAACAATGAACCTCTGACAATCGTCGGGGATGGCGAGCAAAAGAGAGACTACACAAACGTCGCAGATGTCGTGAAGGCAAATATTTTGGCAGCTGATAGTTTAAATGTAGAAAATGGAGAAGTTATAAATATAGGGAGAGGTGAGAGTTTTAGTATAAACGAAGTTGCAGGTATGTTTGGAGGTTCAAAAGTTTATTTACCTGAAAGATTAGAACCAAAAGATTCTTTGGCAGATAATACTTTGGCGAAAAACATTTTAGGCTGGGTTCCAGGTATTGATTTGCCGAAATGGATAGAAGAACATAAAACAAAGCTAGGTTTAAAATAATGAAAATTTTTTACTCTATAACAAAATCAGAAATCGGAGGAGCGCAAACATATTTGTGGTCTCTGCTTAAGCGAGCCAAAGAAAATGGCGATGAGGCTGTTGTAATGTCGTATCCCGGAGGTTGGCTCGAAGGAAAAGTAAAAGAATTAGGTTTTAAATTTATTCCTAATATTTGCTATAAAAATAGTTTTAATCCTCTAAATTTATTTAAAGCAATATTTGAAACTCGAAAAAGTATAAAAGAATTTAATCCAGATATATTACATCTTAATAGTGGGGGAGCTGGATTTTTTGGACGATTAGCGAATATTGGTCTTGGTGGTAAGGTGATTTTTACAGTTCACGGATGGAGTTTTAGAAAGGGTGCGCCTATTATTCAGAGGATTATAGGATGGATAGCAGAATTTATAATGTCTTTTTTCTCTACACATACAATCTGTGTTTCAAAGTATGACCAAAAAGTAGGTATTCGAAGCGGAGTTATTTCGTCTAAATCTTCGACCGTTATTTATAACGGTATTTCAATTCCAGAAAATATTACCTCTGTTGGTAAGAATATTCAGACAAATATTATATTTGCAGGACGATGTGCTCCACCTAAGAGGCAAGATATTTTTCTTCGATCTCTTGCTATTTTAACAAAAGACACAAAAGATAATATAAGTGCGCGTATTGCAGGAGAAGGGCCGGACATGAAAAATCTAGAAAAATTAACTAGTGATCTTGGTCTAAGTAAAATAGTTTCTTTCGGCGCTGTTCCGTCTGAAAAAATGGGAGAATTATATTCTAAAGCAGACATACTTGTACTTCTTTCTGACTATGAAGCTTTCCCATTAGTAACAATAGAAGCAATGTCCTATGGATTGCCAGTTGTTGTAAGTGATGTTGGAGGAGTCTCTGAAGCTGTTGATGAATCTGTCGGCAGGCTAGTTTCAAGACATTCTTCACCAGAGAAAGTTGCAAATGTCATCCAAGAACTTTTGCTTGATAAAAATAAATTAAACACTCTTGGGGGGGAAGCTCGCAATAGGGTAGAAGATTATTTTTCTATAAATCAAATGTACGATAAAGTTTGGAAAATTTATGAACAAGCCTAAAAAAGTTTTAATATTTTCTCACGCATATTTTCCTAATTGGGTAGGGGGAGCTGAGATTGCACTCAAGGAAATCACTGACCGAATATCTCCTAATGAAATTGAGTTCCATTTGATTACTCTCGGCGCAGATGAATCAGAAGAAAAGATTGGAAATATAAACATTCACAGAGTAAAGCCTTTTGGTATTTTTACTTACAATAAAATTTTACACAAAATTGCTAAATATTTGTTTATTTTTCAAGCATATTTTGAAGCTAAAAAATTACACAAAAAACATGAGTTTGATACTACTTGGTCTTTGATGGCTACTTACGGTGGATTCTCGGCTTTGTTTTTTAAGAGAAAATATAGAAATGTTAAATTTATTTTGACCCTTCAAGAAGGCGACCCAATTGAATATATATTAAAGAGATTGGGAATATTTAAGTCTCTATATAAATCAATATTTAAAAATGCAGATGTGGTCCAAGTTATATCTAACTACTTGGGTAAATTTGCAAAAGATATGGGATTCAGGGGTGAGCCGATTTTGATTCCAAACGCAGTTAATTTAGAAATTTT
>CAZCDN010000077.1:0-2454 GCA_964497725.1 uncultured Candidatus Saccharibacteria bacterium
TCTGATAAAAAAATTATAGTAGTGGGGCAAGGTGAGCTCGTGGGCAAGCCTGTCAAGCATCTTTTATCAATGAGAAATCTAAAAGTAGACACAGTAAGAAGAATTACTGAAAATAAAGATGAGCTCATAAAAAATGCTGATATTATTATCTCGGGCACAGGCGCAGGGAAATATATAACGGGGGGTATAGTAAAAGAAGGTGTTATAATAATAGACGCAGGGACATCAGAATCAAGTGGAGGAATAATAGGGGATGTGGATACTGATTCTGTATTAGGTATTGCGTCATATGTATCTCCTGTGCCAGGTGGAGTAGGTCCTGTGACAGTAGGTATACTTTTGCAAAATGTATTAAAAGTAGCTATTAATAAAGAAAAATCAAAAAATGTTTAATTTTTTTTACAATCTTTCGTATATAAAATTGATTGCAAGTATCGCACTTTTATTTTCGTATATTACATACATTTCACTAGCAATACTCTTGGTTTGGGCACTCTTTCAAAAAAATAAACGTATGTTCTCAGTATCTCTAATTGTATTAAGTGGTTTTTTTTCTTGGTTATTGGCTAGAATACTAAAATATATTTTTCAGATTCCTCGACCATTTGTAAGTCACGATATCTTGCCTTTGGTATTTGAAGAGGGCTATTCGTTTCCATCAGAGCACGCAACTGTTTTTTTTGCTCTCGCCACTGCTGTATATTTTTTAAATAAAAAAATCGGAGTATGGATGTATATCTTTGCTTTACTTATGGGATTATCTCGTATTGTATTAGGTGTACATTACCCTGGAGATATTTTAGGCGGTGCTGTTTTGGGAACTATTGTTAGTTTTATTTTTATAAAAATATTTAAAAAGATATGACACATTTGCATACAATTATATTAGGAATTATAGAAGGTATTACAGAGTTTTTACCCATATCTTCTACTGCGCATCTCGATATTGTGAGAGAGCTACTGGGTATTATTTCTACTGATTTTATAAAGAGTTTTGAGATTACAAGACAGCTAGGTGCTATTTTAGCTGTTGTTATTTTATATTTTAAAAAAATTACTACAAATATAAATGTAATAAAAAATATAACTATCGCTTTTATTCCTACAGGGATTATTGGTTTTATTTTGTATAAAATAATTAAAAGTTTTCTGCTCGGCAATGTCGTACTTGCAGCTAGTATGCTTGTATTAGGTGGAATAGCTATAATCTATTTTGAAAACAAATTTGCAAAAAGGGAAAAAAGTCTAGATATAAAAAATGAATCAAACGTACCTGAGAAGAATATTTCTAACCTCACCATAAAAGAGCTTCTTATTTTAGGTACTTGCCAAGCGCTTGCTGTGGTACCTGGCGTATCACGATCAGGAGCTGTGATAATTACTGGTAAGGTTATGGGATTATCAAATATTTTGATTACAGAGTTTTCATTTTTACTTGCGATACCTACCATGCTCGCCGCCACAGCATATGACTTATTAAAATCCGGATTTTCATTTTCACAAAGTGAATGGGGGAGTATACTACTTGGTTTTATAGTATCTTTTGTCGTAGCACTCTTTGTAGTAAAGTGGCTCATTTCATACATTAAAACTCACTCTTTTAAAATCTTTGGTTGGTACCGAATTATTTTTGGATTAATAATGCTTATGTTTTTTTTGTTCTTCTAGCCACTACGCACAAGTCCGACTTGTGCAAAGTAGATAAAATTTATATAATTTATTTATGTCAATAAGAAAAACTCCACTCTTAGAAGGTGAGTATTATCATATTTACAATAGAGGCAACAGTAAGCAAAAAATTTTTCTAGACGATGAAGATTATGAATATTTCATTAAATGTCTTTACTGTTGTAATACACATAAAAATTTTAAGTTTAGAAACGATATTGTGTATAAAAATATATATGCTTTTGATTTTGAGCGAGAGAATACTCTTGTATCTATAGGTGCTTGGGTTTTGATGCCAAATCATTTTCATGTTTATATAACATCTACGCACAAGTCGGACTTGTGCGTAGATAGAGAGAATCACATATCAGATTTTATGAGAAAAGTATCAACTGCTTATGTAAAATATTTTAACAATAAGTATCAAAGAACAGGGGGATTATTTGAGGGAAAGTTTAAGTCTGTTCACATAAAAACAGATCGTCAAGCAAAATATCTTTTTTCTTATATCCATCTTAATCCCTTAAAACTTATTTTTCCAAAATGGAAGGAATCAGGCGTAAAAGATATGAAAAAAGCTGTTATCTTTTTGTTAAAATATAAATGGAGTAGTTATATTGATTACGTAGATAATTCTCGATCTGAAAATAAAATTTTAGATATACATACTTTCCCAAAATATTTTTTGAATATTATAGATTTTAAAAAAGAAACTTTTGGATGGTTTAAATATGATGAAGAAATTAAAAGTTAATATCCGCACAAGTCCGACTTGTGCGTAGTATA
>CAZCDN010000078.1:0-863 GCA_964497725.1 uncultured Candidatus Saccharibacteria bacterium
AATTCTCTCTAATTCAAGCTTTGCTTTCTTCCCTACTTGGCTTAACGAGAAAGTAAAAAAAGTAATAGCGCCAAAGTATTGGTCTCAACACAATACTAGTAATGGATACTGGGGACTAGGATACAACATCGTAAGAGATTGGATATATTTAGACAGAGCAGGAAAAGAATACAATTATAATGAATGCATAGAAGAACTAAAAAGATACAATTTAGGAGAATATACTAATACCCTTCCTAAAAACTATGACAAGAGAATTTTTTGGATGCTTAAAAAGAGAGTATTTAGAAAAATAAATTATTATTTAAAATTAATAAAAAAATATTTTATGGTAGAAAAATTTCCCTTGTTAGAAAGTGTCGCTCTACAAAAAATGTGTGACTATTCTTTTGGTGACCATTCTGGTGTTTTAGGTCTGGTACCAGGAGCATATATGAAAAAAGCTAATATTTCTAACAATGAATTCTGTAAAAGAGTCACATCTTGCAAAAAAGAAATTATGAGTCTATTTATAGACAACATCAGATTATACAAGAGGCAATTAGATTATTCTGATTGGTTACATTTAAAACCAATATCAAAAAAAGATAGAGTTTGGTTAAGAAAAATGGAGGATGAGGATTTATTAGAATTGTGTTCAAAGTTTCCTGAACAAAAATTTATAATTTTTACAGCACTAGAAGACACTCCATTGGACAAGAACATAGAGGGTCGTATACCAGAGAACGTCTTATCAATAAATGCTGTTAACTCTGTATACATCAATGATAAAATTAGACCCTATCCTCATGGGATAGAAAGAAGGATGCATTTATTTTACAATCACCACAGAATACTTCGTGAATTTATAAAAAAAGATATTG
>CAZCDN010000078.1:873-2430 GCA_964497725.1 uncultured Candidatus Saccharibacteria bacterium
CCCCAGAAATGTTTACTTGTAAGCCACAGAGAAGATACTGGTAAAAGAATTGGGCTTAAAGAAATTTTTAAAGACAAGAGTTGGGCTACTGCACCACAAAAAAGGCTTAAATATAGGACATATTTAAAAGAAATTAAGAAACACAAGTTTGTTCTATGCCCATCTGGAAATGGTATAGAATCCGCAAGAAATTGGGAAACTCTATACATGAAGCGTGTTCCAATATTTAAAAAACATCCTTATTTAGAAGAAGTTTTTAAAAATTTCCCAGTTCTATTTGTTAACGACTTTTCAGAGATAACAGAAGAGCTTCTAATGAAAAATGAAAACTTGTACAAAAAAGTACAAGAAATTGATATGGATAAGTTAAATTTAATAAAAATATTTAATGAAAGATTAAAAAATATATGATATACGATACATTCTCATTTTTTAATGAATTAGACTTATTAGAAATAAGACTCAATATACTAGACGAGTATGTTGATTTCTTTGTGATAGTTGAATCTTCATATACTTTTTCTGGACTTAAAAAACCTCTCTATTTTAAAGAAAATCAAGAAAGGTATAGTAAGTGGAAAGATAAAATAATACACTACATAGTAGATGACTATCCTAAAAACAATAGAATCATGGAATTAGCAAAACAAAGAAAAGGTCTAGTTAGTGATGGACTAGATCATTACTTAAGAGCATTTTATCAGAAAGAAAGTATCAAGGATGTACTAGTTAATTTGAAAGATGATGATATTGTTTATTATGGCGATTTAGATGAAATATGGAAACCTAAAGAAATTGATGGTGGTATATACAAATTAAAACAATTAGGTTATTCATATTACCTAAATAATAGATCGAGTGAGCAGTGGACGGGCACAGTAGTCACGAAGTATAAAAATATTAAAGAAAATTGCCTAAATGATCTTAGAGCAAATACTACATCGTTTCTAGAAGATGGGGGTTGGCATTTTACAAACATGGGAGGACTCGAAGCATTAAAAAGTAAACTTGAAGCATACGACCACCAAGAATTTAATAATGAAGAAATAAAATCAAAATTATTAGATAATCTTGATTCAAACAAAGATTATCTTGGAAGAAACAGAGACTATCTTGGAAAAAAGCTCACATTTTGGACAGATGAATCAGAACTACCATCTTTCATACTACAAAACAAAGATAGATATAAACACCTATTTAATTACAAAGATAGAAAAGTTAGTAAATTTAAAAAACTTTTATATCGATTAGATACAATACTTATTTATCCTATTATAAAAGTTTTAAAGAGGATACTCAAAAAAGTTACTAAAATCTTTTATAAAATTTAAATAAAAAATCTTTTATAATTTTGGGCATGAATCTAAATATTTCATATACAAATAATCTCGAATAGTTCAAGACAATAGAAATAATATAGTTTGAATACTTTTTTTTAAATGATTTTACTAGTTTTATATTTTTAGAAAATTGTGCTTTTTTATTCTTAATACTCATTCCATTTTGATTTAAAAGAAATTCTACACAAAAATCCTGTATATTATAAAACTTGCCTAC
>CAZCDN010000079.1:0-2400 GCA_964497725.1 uncultured Candidatus Saccharibacteria bacterium
AGGGGTGTATTCATTTTAGTGATCCCGAAATTGGTATAGATTGGGGGGAAGAAAACCCTACCTTATCAGAAAAAGATAGGAATGCCCCATTCTTAAAAGATTGTGATATCGATTTTTAGTTAAATAATTTTAATAAATATATGAAAATTTTAGTTACAGGTGGAGCAGGATTTATAGGATCAAACTTTATACTATACATGATAGAAAAATATCCAGATTACAAAATAGTGAATTTGGATGCATTGACTTATGCTGGTAATTTAAAAAACCTAAAAAGTATAGAAAAAAATAAAAACTATAAATTTATAAAGGGTGATATTTGTGATAGAAAAATCGTAAAAAAAGCAATGAAGGGTTGTGATTGGGTCATGCATTTTGCCGCAGAATCACATGTAGATAAATCGATAGAAAACTCAGAAGCTTTTATAAAAACAAACATTGTTGGTACACATGTTTTATTAGACATGGCAAAAGATTTAAAAATAAAAAGATTCCATCATGTATCGACTGATGAAGTTTTTGGTACATTGAGCTTAAAGAATAAGAGTGATAAATTTAGTGAATCTACACCTTATGCACCACGTTCACCATATGCAGCTTCAAAAGCAGGGTCAGATCATCTTGTACGTGCATATATAGAGACATATAACTTCCCTGCTACAATTTCCAACTGTACAAACAATTATGGCCCGTACCAGTTTCCAGAAAAAATAATACCTCTATTTATATTAAATGCATTTAGTAACAAAAGTTTACCTATATATGGAAAAGGTAAAGCTATTCGTGATTATTTGTATGTAGAGGACCATTGTAAAGCTCTCGACCTGATAATACATAAAGGCAAGATTGGAGAAACTTATTGTATAGGTGGCGATGCTGAAAAAGATGGTAACCAAATAGCCGACACAATAATCAAATCACTAAAGAAAAACAAAAATTTGAAAAATTTTGTAAAAGATAGAATGGGTCACGATATGCGTTATGCAATGGACTACTCAAAGATTAAAAAAGATTTGGGTTGGCAACCAAAAGTTACATTCGAGGAAGGTATTAAAAAAACTATTAATTGGTATGAGGACAATAAATCTTGGTGGAAAAAATAAAAATGATTAGTATTTGTATACCAACATATGAAATGAATGGTGAGGGTAAAAAATTACTCAAACGTAATTTAGACATGTTGAAGATACAAAGTTATAAAGATTTTGAAGTTATCATTTCTGATAATTCAGAAAACTACGATATAAAAAATCTTTGTTTGGAAAACCAATACTCTTCTCTTAAGATAAAATATTTTAAGAATCCAAGAAAAGGTATGGCTCCAAATACAAATGAAGCTATGAAAAAAGCTACTGGGGAAATTATAAAAATATTGTATATGGATGATTATTTATCTACGGAGAACTCACTCCAACAAATCAAAGACAATTTTAAGGGTCATTGGATGGTCACAGGGTGCGAGCATGATGATGGAGAAAAAATTCATAATCCACATTTTCCAAAATATAACAGAAAATTGTATCTTGGAAAAAATACAATTGGCTCCCCTTCTGTACTATCTATTAAAAATGAAAATATATTTTTATTTGATGAAAAAATGTCTTGGCTCCTTGATTGTGATTATTACAAAAGATTATATGACAAATATGGAGAACCTACCATCCTAAACGAGATAAACGTAATTATAGGTACAGGAAAACATCAAACTACAAAAATACTCTCTACTTTTACAAAATTAAAAGAGTCTTTTTATATGCTAAAAAAGTACAAATCGAGGTTTTGGTAGTATGTGGAATTATGATAAAATATAGTATATATATTATAAATTTAAATAAAAAAACATATGATACCTGTATTAAGACCTACAATAGATGAACAAACAAAAAAAGAACTCTTGGAAGTTCTCGATAGTGGCTGGTGGGGATTTGGTCCTAAAACTCAAGAATTTGAAGAAAAATTTGCACAATACGTAGGTTCTAAATACTGCGTAGGAATGAATTCTGGTACATCAGCTCTTGATTTATGCTTAAAAGTTTACAACATAGACGGAGGCGAGCTCATAACTACACCTATGACATTTGTATCTGATGCAATTGTAGGTGAGTGGAACAATATGGATGTCACATTTGCAGATATTGATCCTGATACACTATGCATAGATCCTGAATCACTTGTACTAAGTGAGAAAACAAAAGCGATAATAGTAGTAGATTCTCATGGAAGACTTACAGATGTTAAAAGAATAAAAGAGCGCTGTAAAGAAGCTGGTATAAATCCTCTTATAATAGAAGATGCTGCACACGCAATGTATACACCTGATGCAGGTAAATACGCAGATATTACTATTTGGAGTTTCCAAGCTGTAAAATCATTACCCATGTGGGATGGTGGAGCAATCAC
>CAZCDN010000080.1:0-2349 GCA_964497725.1 uncultured Candidatus Saccharibacteria bacterium
AGTTAGCAAAGTCAACCGTTTCTTACTCCAAAGGCGTGGGTCAGGCGAAGAAGAGCATTGAAGAGGAGGATTACAGCCTGAATCACAGTGTGATTATTCCAGGGTTGGATCAGGCCTCCACTTACGTTTACGACATTACCAGCCGGGATCGTTTTGGGGGTGAAAAAGTGAGTGAATCACATGCGGTATTTACGGGTTCCAGAACTGTCTCGTTGTTTGATTTGATTGCCAATGCGGTAGGTGAGGTTTTTGGCTGGGCCGTGAAGAAAAATTGATTTTCGGATTAGGGGGAAATATGGTAAAATATGAAAGATATTCGGAAGAAATTACATGCCGATATATGTAAAAAATAAAAATAGAAAAACAGCATATAAATCCCTCATTTCCGCACTCGCGGTAGGGGTCCTCGTACTAGGGTGGTTTGATCTACGACCCAGTTTTGCGCAGTCTACAACAGATCAAATCCAACAAATAAGCCTTTCAGCCTCGCTTTTTAACAGTGAAAACCGTCTTGTAACCAATGGGACATACCAGGTACGCTTCGGAATTTATACTACGGATCGAACTTCCGCGGATCCATACCCATCAAACACTGATTCCGGTAGTCGTGTCTGGGAAGAAACACAAGAGGTTGCAGTAAAGGGCGGGGTATTCCGGGTGTTCTTGGGATCGGTGACGCCTCTCCCTGGTACGCTCAACTTCGAGACGGGAAATTACTATGTCGGTGTTCGTATCGGTACCGACTCAGAAATGATACCGCGCAAGAAACTCGGATCAGTGCCACGCGCTATCAACTCGCAGTTCCTTCAGGGGAAAAGCATCGGTACCGGTGCGGGGAATATTCCTCTTTTGGGGAATGGGGGAAAAATTGATATTAAGAATTTACCTACCGGTACGAGTGGAAAAAAACTTTTTCTTGCTAATGACTCTCGACTGAGTGATATCCATCAGCAAAATACCGATATTGGTACTGACTCTGAAGTATTTAACATCGGCTCTGGGACTGCAGTGACGGGTACGAATTTTGATCTGACGGTGTCGAGCTCGGCAACGCCGCCGGCTTTGCGGTTCAACGGGACGACCCAGGCATGGCAATTTTCAAATGATGGTTCGACGTTCACGGATCTTTCTGGTGGTGGAGGTGGTTTGACTGGCACAGGAGTAAGTGGATCAGTTGCTTACTGGACTGGCGCGTCAACACTGGCGAGTGAGACGCAGTTGGCGGTTTCTCGTGGAGGTACTGGAGTTGATGGATCAGCGGCCGGAAGTGGCGCACTTTTGATCGGTAATGGTACCGGCTACACACTTTCAGTGCTTGCTGGTGATGCCACGCTTGCGAGTAACGGTACACTTACTATCGCTTCCGATGCCGTGGCTCTCGGGACCGATACGACAGGAAATTATGTAGGCAATGTTGCCAATGGTAATGGTATTACTGGTGGCTCAGCTGGATCGGAAGGCGCGTCTCTGACTCTTGCGATTGATCTTCTGGACTCAGCTGACGGTACGGGATCGACTTCAAGTAACTCTGGTCTCGAATTTCAGGGGGCGAGCTCCAATGAGTTAGCGCTTCTCCAGGGTTGTGCCAATGGCCAGGGAATTTCTTGGAATGATGCGAGTGGTGTCTGGGAGTGTGCGAGTTTTTCGAGCGGGCTTTCTGGAACAGGAACGACCGGACATGTCACGTATTGGAGCGGCACGACTTCACTTGGAAGTGAGGCTCAACTCGCCACTTCACGAGGTGGCACCGGAGTCGACGGTTCAGCTGCTGCCAATGGAACGCTTCTTATCGGAAATGGCACCGGCTACACCTTGACTACCATCACGGACGGTACCGGTATCACCGTGACCGAAGGATCAGGAACGATCACTATTGCGAGTACACTTGGGACATCTGTTGATCTGACCAGTGAAGTTACCGGTACTCTCCCAGTCGGAAATGGTGGTACGGGTGCCACTTCACTTACGGATCTCATCACTCTCGGCACTCACACCACTGGCAACTACGTCGCTACTCTGACCTCAGGCAGCGGTATCTCAGCGACTGCTACTGGTGAAGGTTCGACTCCGACCATTGCTCTTTCTGCCTTGACCGGAGACTGGAATCAAACCGGCGCTTTCGATATTACTTTGAATAATGCATCGAGCGAACTCAAGATCCTGGAATCATCTGGTGCTACCTTCTACGGTATCTTTGATGTCACTGATTTGTCGGCGGATCGAACTTACACTTTTCCAAATGGCTCTGGCACCATTCTTCTTTCGACCACTGCATTTTTTGATATTGCTGGTACCTCCGGGAGTAACCAAACGATTAGCAATGGTGATACGCTTACCATCGCTGCTGGG
>CAZCDN010000081.1:0-2332 GCA_964497725.1 uncultured Candidatus Saccharibacteria bacterium
GATGCAGAAAGTATTAAAAAATCTGTCTTAACTGCAATCAAGAAGGGTTCTAATTTTATTGTGGTCTCAGCACCTGGAGCTCGTGGTGATATGCCAAAAGTGACAGATTTACTGGTGGGATACTTAAAAAAGGAAGAACATTTGTTGGATTTGATAATTTCTATATTCATGGAAATTTCAGATGAGCTAGGTGTAGATATCTCTGGTATTTTAGAAGAGGCTTGTATGGAAATTGAAAAATCTAAAAACAGAGATTTCGTTCTTGCTCAAGGAGAAAAACTAAATGGCATGATAATAAATGCTTGGCTAAAAAAAGAAGGATACAATTCTAAATTTGTAGATCCTACTCTATGTATCTTTTTCAAAGAAGATGGTTCTGTAGACTATATAAAAACAATCACAGCTGTAAAAAGCTTGTGTGTGGGTGCAGATACTTACATTATTCCAGGTTTTTATGGTATGGGATTTGATGGAGAAGTTAAAACATTTCCTCGTGACGGTTCAGACATATCTGGAGCTATTATATCAGTAAGTGTAAAAGCAGATTTATACAATATGTATAAAGATGTGGACGGATTTTGTACTGCAGATCCCCGTTATGTAGAATTTACACAAGTTATATCTGATCTTACTTTTAGTGAAGCCAGAATTCTTTCTTTTGGTGGATCAAAAGTTATTCATAAAGATGCTTTGATTCCTTTATCAGATCATCGTATTCCACTTAGGATTTCTAATCCGCATGGAAAAGATCCTGGAACTTTGGTTTCAGATAGATCAAAAGATATGATTGATCTTGAAGAAGCAAGACCTGTTGGTATTGCTGATAAAAATACTTTTTGTTTATTTCATATTTCTAAAAAAGGTATGAATGACGAAATCGGTTTTGTCGAAAAACTACTATGTGTTTTCAAGAAAATGCATATATCTGTAGATCATATACCTACTGGTATAGACAGTTGCGCTTTTTTAATAGACAAGGAAAGTCTTCCTGAAAATATTAAAAATAGTATTGATTCTTCTATCGTAGATATACGTAAAAATCTCTCTAATGAAGCAGGACATAGATCCAAGGTGAAATTTAAAGACCATGTCGCTGTGATAGTGGTAGTGGTGTCTAACAAAATTTCAAGATTCTCAGCAATTGTAGATTATGTATTTGATAGTATAGACGTAGTTCAATTTTCAGGCCAAAAGCTTGATAATCAGATTATTGTATCTTTGTCTGCAGATCATTTACCTAGAACTTTGAGCGCACTTCACAATGCACTTTTTGTTTCAGAGATAGATCTTCTTAGTAATGAAGATATTCTGTTTACTACAGTACCTAATTAATTTTTATTTTTTTCTAACAATAAAGCCTCGGATATCATATTCGAGGCTTTTATTTTTTATTATCAATCAAGCTCATTTTTTTATCTCTCGTCCATCTTTTTATTTCTGCTTCACGAGCACGCGCTTCTTTTAGTGTCTCAAAAGTTTCAGAATATTTTAAAATCACAGGTCTTCGTATTTTTGTATAATGCGCACCTTTTTTAGAATGGTTATGCTCGTGTAGTCTTTTTTCAATATCGTTTGTACAGCCCACATAAAGTGTCTTGTCTTTGCATTCTAAAATGTATATAAAATTCATGATTTTATTATATATGATTTTTAGATTTTAGGGTTAGAAATTTGCACCTCGCTTTGCTAAGCGCAGCTTACTAAATGCAGTAAATATTATTTAATAAAAGAAAAGAGTTTCTCGTAGGTTTGTTTATTTCCGGCTATAAATATACGATCATCTTCAGAAAAAGCGATATCGCCCTTTGAGTTAGTGAAACTTCCCCTTGCTTCTCTTATAAGTAGACTTCCAGCAAATTCAGGAAACGAATCTTTTGTTAAACTAATAATTCCATCTAATCTACCGCACGCAACAGAGCAATAATTATACGAATATGAATAAAAACTTTTTTGAAGATTAAAAGTTTTAGGAACTATTTCAAGAAGTTTATTTACTAGTTTTTTATCACTAAAATGCATTAGACCTCTCAGGGAGATGGTATTACTTTTATCACTCACAAAAACTTGTTTATTATTCAAAAATGCACCTTTACCATAATAAGCAGTAAAAAGTTCATCTACTGAAGGATCATAGATACATGCAAATACAACCGTGTTATCAACTAAATGAGAAACTACAAGACAGTAATGAGGTAAGCCATTTAAAAAACTTTGCGTCCCACTAATAGGATCTGCAACCCATATATTCTTTGAATCTTTAAAAATATTATTTTCTTCTTCTGAGTATAAAATATGGTCAATACCAAAAGAAAATATTATTTCTTTTAGACCT
>CAZCDN010000082.1:0-2248 GCA_964497725.1 uncultured Candidatus Saccharibacteria bacterium
GCTGGGATCGAAATCGATGTATTCGATATGCCAGCGCCATATACGACAGCAGGTACATTTCCACCTTCGCGGATATCTACAAGCTTCTCGCCCTTACTTCGCTTTTTTGCATTTAATATATTCATAATAGGATAATACTAACACAGCTTTTTATTTTTAGCAATAAAAAATAGATTATGATCTGTGGTCATGATCGTGACTTTCTTTTATGATATGCTCACGAATATAATCAAAACCTTCGCCTATCTTTTTTCTTGGATTAAACATATTTTGCGGATCAAAGATTTTTTTGATATCACGGAAAATATTGTAGACTTGTTGACCATACATTTGCAATAAAAATGGTGTTCTTATCAAGCCGTCATTATGCTCACCAGTAATCGAACCTTTGTATTCAAGAACTAATTTATACACTCTTTTTGAAAGCTCTATTATTGTATCCCCTGTTTTAGAATCACTAAAATCCATAAGCGGTATAATATGAAAATTACCATTTCCTGCATGCCCTGCTACAGTGACTTCAATATTTTTATACTCATCAAGTATTTTATTTAATTTTGGTAAAAATTCAGGCAAGTGTTCAGGATTTACGACAAAATCGTCTATAAAAGGAGCGGTATGTTTATTTTTTACGTGCTTTCGCAATAATGCAAAACTTTCTCTACGTATATCCCAGTATTTTTCTGATTCTGATTTTGATTTTGTCATACGCATCTTAAAACCAAAATGCTTTATACTATTGAGCATTTCTTTTGCCTTTTTATTTATCTCTCTATCATTGTCACCAGAAAATTCTACGAGTAAGATCAATTTTGGCATTCCTCCAAAAAGCATCATCATAGCTTCTGGAAGAAAACTCCACATAAATTTTATCATTCCAAAACCTCCTTTCTTTTTCAGAAAATCAGGGAAAAATTTTATAGCCAATTTTAAAGTTGCATCATCATACGATTCAAGACTTTCTGGATTGTGTACGAGTATTTCATCGACTACTTCACCAAGGCGAGATACATCTTTCATAAATATGACTGATAATTTTGAAATTGGTTTTTTTTCTACTAGATGTAGCGTGATTTCTGTAACTATTCCGAGTGTACCTTGTGATCCTACGATTAATTTTGTAAGGTCGAAAATAAACTCACCGCCGTTTTTTTCTTCATCTTTCAACACGTTCCAAATATAGTATCCTGCAGAATTTTTAGACACATCAGGCTTACCAGCCTTGATTGCCATTTCATTTTCTCTTATTAAATTATATATATGTTTATATACTTCACCTTCAAAATCAGTTTGAGCAATTTTTGAATATAGTTCTTTTTTATTTAAAGGTTTTACTATATATTCATATCCATCTTTGAAAATAACTTTGAGTTCTTTTACATAGTCTTCTGTTTTTCCGTATCGAATTGATTTTTCTCCAGCAGAATTATTGCCCACCATACCACCTATTGCATTTATGCTTTTTGAAGCAGTATAGCAAGGGAGCAATAGACTGTGCTTATCTGCTTCTTCTTCGAGTTCACGATAATATACACCGGGTTCAAGCGTAGCTACACCAGATACGACAACTTCTTTTGAATTTTTAAACATTGGCTTCATAAAAAACCCATCCACTTTTTCTACACTGTGAATTTTATTCATATATCGAGTAAAATCCATAATGATTGATTCACCTATTGCGCCTCCCGACATACAAGTCCCGGCAGAACGAGGTGTAATAGAGAGCTTATCTGTATTTTCTTTTCTAGAGTTTTCTAAATTTACCCATTTTACTAAAGCTCCAATATCTTCACTATTTTTAGGAAAGACTACAATTCGAGGCAGGACCTCAAGAAGCGATGCATCTCTTGCATATTTTTCTAGTACTTCTTGGCTAGATTCTACATCTCCTTTAAAAAACTTTTTAATTTCTGTGTCTAATTGCATATTGTAATGCCATTATATCACAATATGTTATAATCATATATATGAATAAAATAAATTTTTTAGCCATCGGTGATATGGTCACTGATAACTTTATAGAATTAAAAGATGCGGCCGTGCATTGCAATATTAATAATGCTGATTGTGAACTTTGTGTAAAATTTGGAGCAAAAATTCCTTATGAAAATGCAATTGAAATAAAAGCTGTGGGTAACTCACCAAATGCTGCATGTTCTGCTAGTAGACTGGGACTAACTTCCGGACTTGTGTCTTCTGTGGGTGTAGACAAAGCTGGAGATGAAGCTATACAAGCTCTAAAAGATGA
>CAZCDN010000083.1:0-2247 GCA_964497725.1 uncultured Candidatus Saccharibacteria bacterium
GACTTGAACTGCCGACATCTCCCTCTTCAGGGGAGCGCTCTACCAACTGAGCTACCCGAGCAAACATTATTAACTTTTTAAAATTCTTGCGTATACCTACCAAGACAGCATACCCGAGCAAACTATTTTAAAACAAACTATTTCTATCTTATCTGGTCTAATATACTTTGTATATTTTTTACATCTGAAAGATTTCCTAAATTAGTCAGGTTGCTTACATTTGTAGATGCACCAGTCACTGAACCGTACATACCCATCACACTTTCTAAATATGGCTGTATAAAATACCAAGAACCAAAACCAAAAGCTAAAATTATAAACCAGTATATTGCCTTTGAAGTCTGACCCCATTTCTGAAACTTCCTGATCTTTTTTAAAAGCTCATTATTTTCCTTATTGAGTTTCAAGTTCTCTCTTAAGAGCTCTTTTGTTTCAGGGTCCATAGAAAATAATATAGCATATTTTTATATAAAATAAAAGAGTGTTATACTGCTAAAATCACACATTGCCCCTATAGTTAAATGGATATAACAGTTCCGTCCTAAGGAATAGTTCTGGGTTCGATTCCTGGTAGGGGCACAAATTTTTGTGAAGCATAAAATTTGTGATTTTAAAACATAACAAAATTTATGTTTTAAAAAATCGAAAGACGGAAGTATGTCGATGCTGAGTCGGGGTCGCGCAATTTTTCAGTAGAAAAATATGTGTGACCGAAAGTGTACTCACGATTCCTGGTAGGGGCACCACAAGCAAGCAAACTTCTTTATTTTTCAGTAGAAAAATATATGTGACCGATCCTGATAGTAGCACCATATAACAAAAACTCCCCTAGGGGAGTTTTTGTATTATTCTGTTATTCCTAGAAGCTCTACGATTTTAGGCTTATTAAAACCTACTATCAATTCATTGTCGATAATGATAACCGGCACTCCCATTTGACCACTTTTCTTAAGCATTTCTGCTCTTTTTTCTTGATCTTCTGCCACATTAAATTCTGTAAATTCTACATTTTTTTCTTTAAAGAAATCTTTGGCCATATGACAAAAATGACATGATGGTGTGCTGTATATTGTAACTGTACTCATAATAAAATTTTAATTAATTGATAAGATTTATACATTATATCACATATAAAAAAGATTCAGAAATTACTCAGGAAATACTAAAATCTCTTTTGTCTCAGTCACAAATTCTGCAAAATTACCATTAAATTTTGTAGCTTTTACTTCCCTATCATCAATCCAGTGATAATTTCCGCCTGGTGGTTTTCCAAACATTATACCGTGATACAAAAATCCATGTTCTTTTAGCCAAGTTTCTGTATATACTCTGTGTGCCTCTGTTCGTGCAGTAAAAAATGTAATTATATGACCTTGCTCGTACCATTTATTTATTACATTTCTAGCATTTGGCATTTCGTCTGCTGTAAGCATTCTTTCAGGTTCTTCATTTGGAACATCGTCGCATATTGTACCGTCGATATCAATAAGATAATTTTTTATACCATCAGGCAATTTAGAACTTCCCTTTTTCCCATTCTTATCAAAAACTTCGATTAAATCCATAATTTTTATTGATTAAATTTATAATTAATTAAACATATTTTTCCAAAAATTTATAAAACCTTTTTTATTTATTTCATTTACATTTAAGTCTTCCGTATTCTCTTCTCTATCTACAATGACTACCATCTTCTCTCCTTTTTTTACCAATTGGTATTTTTCTCGTATTTCTTCTTCTATACCCTCTTGTGTATTCAATTTTACAATATTATTTTCAAGCACAGCTTCCCTATCTTTTAATTTATCTACTTGCTCTTCTACAAATTTTTTCTTTTTAGCTGTCTCTCTTGTCTTTTCGACAATATCTATCATATTGTAAATAAAAACCAAAACAACTACAAGCATTACAAAAAGTGTGATAGGAGAATACCAAATATTTTTACTATTTTTATCTTTTTGAAATTCAACCATATTATGATAGGATTATAACATGATATTTGATCAAAAACACCAAAAAAAACTAAGAGTGATATTTGCTATATTTTCATTCTTTATAGCTGTCAGTATGATAATGCTATATATGCCAAGCTTATTTAGTTAGATACTACTTATTTCTAAGCATTTTCAAGAACACATCGTGAGGTATATTTACCTTACCTTTTCCTGCCATCTTCTTTTTACCTTTCTTTTGTTTTTCACGAAGCTTCATTTTTCTTGTGATATCACCTCCATACATATGCTGAGT
>CAZCDN010000084.1:0-2227 GCA_964497725.1 uncultured Candidatus Saccharibacteria bacterium
CGCAGCAAGCTGAATTTTTGTAATAAGCATTCCTCCTAAAAGTGCGGAATTGTCTTCACCAATACGTCCTTTTGATACGTTTACAAGGAAAATTTTTCCTTCGTTCATTATTTTAAATATATCGATTGTACTTTCTTCTTGTCCTACCACATTTCTAATAATAGAAGTCGAGAGGAATTGCCCTACTTTGTTTTGAATAGGAGCGATAGCTTCATTTCTAAATTGGTCACGCCACTGCTCATATTCATGAATCCAAAAAGCTTTCACCACAGGGTCTTTTAAGTTTCCAATAATCATTTGTCGATAGTCTTTGTCCACGAGCATACGAGGAATACCCAGAAGTGTAGTTCCTGGAGTATCGAGAAGAGCCAAAATTGCATTGTTTAAAATGTATTCCATTCTTGAACTCCAAGCATTGGCCCAAATTTTTGTAAAAATTCCCATAAGTCCTGAAGCAACCAAGTGCTTGTATTTAGGATCATCGAGCTGAAGTACATTGAAACCAATATGAAAATCAGTATCAGCCGGATTAAAATATATTACATCTTTTGCTCTATGAGGTGGAATAAGGTCGAGAATTTCTTCGACTAATTCTCCATGCGGATCAACCACACAAAGACCATCACCATTTTGAATATTTTGAACTATAAGATTTGAGAGCAACACAGATTTACCTGTACCAGATTTTCCGAGCACATACATATGCTGACGCCTATCTCTTCTTTTAATACCAAAAACCTGATCAGTGTTTCTGAAGTTTGTTTTTGCAAAATATGTTATGTCTTTATTATAAGGGATTGAAACCTCCATATTGATTTTATTATACCATATATGTTACAATCACGATATGGAAAAATGTACACAAAATAGTTTTATCCCGGCACCCAAGATCTACATATCTTGGTAGCTGATTTTTGTGCATATATATATCTTGTTTTACACCCAAACACCAGCTCCCAAGCTGGCTTTTTATTTGTTTAAGCGTAAACAATATTTGTTCTTTATTTGTACATTAAAAAAATTAAAATGAAAATGAAAATGACTATTATCGGTGCCGGTAATCTAGGATTATCGCTTGCCAATGGGATTAAAACAAACAATCTCACTAAAAACAAAATTACAATTACTCGTAAAAATTCAAAATTTTCAGATCAAGAAATCACAGATTTTGATTGTCAGAATGACAACAGTGAAGCAATTCGCAATGCTGATATTGTCGTATTAGCTGTCAGACCTAATCAACTAGAAACCTTGGCTGAAGAAATTAAAATTGAGACTAATCAACTTATTATTTCTGTCATTACTGGAGCGACAATTGAAAAATTGGAAAAATTATTTGGATCTGATTTAAAGATAGCTCGAGTAATGCCAAATGTTGCTCTATCGACTAGTAATTCAATGACTTGTATGACATTTAACAAAAAAGGTTTTGTGTCTAAAAATGAGGTCGAGGAAATATTTGGCTCGCTTGGTAAAACACTACTTATCGAAGAAAAAATGTTTCCTCAAGCTACTGTATTGTGTGGCTCAGGGGTTGCTATTGTAGCTCGGTTTATCAGAGCCTTGATGCAATCTGGAATTCAAAGTGGTTTCAATGAAAACCATTCTTTACAAATGGCAATACAAGTAATCAAGGGTACCGCTATATTGCTTGAAAATGGAAAACATCCCGAAGTACTAATAGATGATGTCACTACACCTGGAGGTTGCACCATAGCAAACTTAGCTGAATTAGAACATTGTGGATTTACATCGGCGGTATTAAAAGGCACAAAAGCTGGTCTTGAGAAAGCGATAACTTTATAGTCTACATTTACTTTTTAAATTTATTAAACAAAATACTTGTGTACTAGTACGCAAGTATTTTCTATTTTTATTGTAATTTGTCACTTATTTTTATATTAATATATATACGCTAATAACTCAAAAAGTCATCTCTATATTTATCATACAAGATAGGAAAATCATTTTTTACAATATCTAAAATGCGTCTTTTTGTATTTAAATTGCGCTCATTGAAATCATCACCTTTTTTTGAATCCATACGTAAAGACAAAGTCTTTGCAAGGTCTTTCAATTTTAAAGCAAATTGATCTGGAGAATCTTCCATTTGATAATCGATAAATACAATACCTTGGTCTTTATTGTAAATAAAATTATTTATATTATTCTCTTCGTATGTAATTTGTAAATTGTGTAATTCTACAACTGTATTTACAAGCGATTT
>CAZCDN010000085.1:0-2096 GCA_964497725.1 uncultured Candidatus Saccharibacteria bacterium
TTTGTGTAAATATTGAACATGCTGAACGAATGAGGCAATACTTAGTTAATGAACTTAGCGAACAAGTTAAGGAAAATTCAAGATTTGTTGTAAAAATTACGGGAGATGATTTTTATGGAAAACTTGAGATAGAAAATTTTATAAATCCAGAATCAAAATACCCTGTAATTGCTACAACATCAAAATTACTTTCTACCGGTGTTGATACAAAGACGGTTAAGCTGATTGTTTTAGATTCCACAATGAATTCAATGACCGAATTTAAGCAGATTATTGGACGCGGAACTCGTGTTGAGGAGCAATATGGAAAATATTACTTTACTATAATGGATTTCCGAAATGTGACTAGGCTTTTTGCTGATAAGGATTTTGATGGGGAGCCAGTAAAAATATATGAAAGTGATGGTAATAAAATAGTAGATATTTCTAGTCACATTTCAGAAGAAACTATTTCAGAAGAAGACTTAAAAAAACTTGATCCTTTGGAAGAAGTGCTTATTGATGGAACAATAAAAGAGCAACCAAAGAAAATAAGAATAAAAGATGGAGTCGATTTTTATCCTATACACAAGGAAGTAAAATATATTGATCCAAAAACAGGAAAACTCATTACTGAGTCATTAAAGGATTTTTCAAAAAAGACAATCACTTCTGAGTATGTTTCAATTGATGATTTTCTTACAAAATGGAAAGAATCAGAAAGAAAAGATGTTTTGATAAATGAACTTCTTGACAGAGGTGTGGCATTTGAAGAATTACGTAAAGAAGTCGGTAAGGATCTAGATGTCTTTGATTTAATACTTCATGTTGCTTATGGTAAAAAACCACTTACACGAAGTGAACGTGTAGAAAAAGCACAGCAGAATAATTATTTTGCAAAATATGAAGGAAAAGCTAGAGATATAATAAATCTATTATTTAAAAAATACGCAGATCAAGGGATAACTGCGATAGACGGTGTTGAGGATTTAATCGTTTCTCCATTTGTCGAATATGGTACACCTATAGAAATAGTTGAAGGTATTTTTGGTGGCAGAGAAATCTACATGGAGGTGATTAAGAATATCGAGTTAAGTTTATATACTGAATAATATGTCAAACGTCCAATCAATAATAAAAAATATTCAAAAGATAATGTGGCAAGATAAAGGTGTCAATGGTGATGCTATTCGTATTGAGCAACTTGTTTGGATGCTTTTTTTAAAGATATTTGACGACAGAGAAAGAAACCTTGAACTAATTAATCCTAAATATAAATCTCCTATACCCGAAAAGTTTCGTTATAGAAATTGGGCTCTTGATGAAGAAGGAATAACTGGAGAAGATCTTTTTAATTTCGTTGATAATGAACTTTTTCCAGCACTAAAAAACCTAGAAATATCTCTCAATGATACTAATGGTTTTATAGTTAAAAGTATTTTTTCGGATACTAATAATTATATGAAAAATGGAACACTTATTAAAAAGGTGTTTAATAGGATAAATGAAATAAATTTCAACAAAACAAACGATAGACATGATTTTGGAGATATTTATGAAGGATTATTAAAAGATCTACAAAGCGCAGGAAAGGCTGGTGAATTTTATACCCCTCGACCTTTGACTCGCTTTGTTGTGGAGATGGTAAATCCAAAGCTTGGGGAAAAAGTTTTGGACCCAGCATGTGGTACAGGCGGGTTCATTGTTAATGCTCTCGAGCATATGAGGAAAGATGTAAAAACAGCAGATGATGAAAAAAAGCTCCAAAGTAGTATTCATGGGGTGGAATTTAAACCACTTCCACACATGCTTGCTATCACCAATATGATGCTTCACAACGCAGAAAGACGAGATTTAATATCTCTTGATGATATGTTATCTCATTCATATACAGAATATGGACCAAACTCTCGTGTAGATGTGATTCTTGCAAATCCTCCCTTTGGAGCAAGTGTTGTAGATGGAACTGAGGCTAATTTTCCGGCTCAATACAGAACAAAAGCAACCGAAGATTTGTTTTTATTTCTTTTTACACATTTATTAAAAGATGGAGGAAGAGCAGGAATAGTTCTTCCTGATAGTCTACTTACGGGCGAGGGGGTGAAAACTAAAATAAA
>CAZCDN010000086.1:0-2085 GCA_964497725.1 uncultured Candidatus Saccharibacteria bacterium
ACCTATAAATCCACCAATAAAATTTTCATAGTGAGGAAAATGAATATTTTTTACCCTAAACTTATCTTTCTTTAAACGCTTACACAATAGATCAAGCTGAGTGGTTTTTCCAGAACCGTCTATACCATCTATTACTATAAGACTTCCTTTAGTTTTATTCATAAAGACTATTTTAGCATAAATTCTTGAATTTAGTTTTTACTTTTAATATAGGTCTCCAAATCTAAAAATAAAACATTCATCTCCCCTATCGTCAAATCTTCTGAAACAAAACGATCTAGTATATTTTTATATTTTTCTTTTATTTCAGGGAAAAATGATTCTAGTATTTCAACAGAAGATATGTCAGGTATTCTATTATTTTGATTATTTAAAACATCATTTATACGATCTTCATATTTAGGAAAATCATTTTTTGCAAAAAATTCACGAAGTGCTTCATCGGTCTTTATATTACCAAGAGCCATACGAAGTCCAATCATACCACTAAAAAGGTTCTCGAGTGCAAGATGCGCTTGCTGTTCTTTTGTATATTTAAAATTTTCAGGTTTTTCAAAAATCATAGATTATTTTAGTTTATTTTTACGTATTAACACTATAGCAATTTCTATCAAGTTTCCCAAAAATATATAGAGGGTAAAACCGACAGTGCTAAAAATAAATACATTTAAAGTCGAAATTGAAATAAATGCATTTAAAAGTCCGACTGCATAAGGTGCGATATTTTCTGTATTTGGTTCCTTCCATGATTTTACATATGTAGGTATAAATCCTAAACCATCAGCAAGTATTACAAAAATAGTTGATATCACACCTGTTTTAAAAAAATAAAAAAATACAAGAGATAATATTGCTAAAACTAGACACACATACTCAAGAACACCAGCATGCCAATATGAATTTTTATTTTTAAATGAAGCGATGAGCACAATAAGTGGGATAAATCCTGCCATAAAAATAGGTATAGAAGACAAACCAGCTCCATTTGAAAATTGCACAAAAGAAGCTGTAGTTGCGGCCAAAAACCATATAAGCCAACTCATTCTATTTGGCTTTGTTTTGCCTTTTAATGTATCTTTTATATACAAAAATCCTGCAAAAAATGATGTAAATATTGTGATATATGCCACACTACTAGGAAACATAGTTTTTGTTGTTTTTATTCATATTTTTTATATAGTTTCGGTTTTACAATTTCAAGATATTTTTCACCTTTTTCTACTTTGATCATATTTTTATTTATCATAAAAATTTTTACCTGTTTTTAATGCATCAAAGTAGGTTTTTAGTGGGGCAAAAAGAGGTGTAGGAAGATTTTTTAAATCATACCACTTCCATCCTTCACATTTTTCTGGTTCTTTTAGTGTCGGCTCACCACTCTTCCATTCACACACAAGAGCAATATCAATATAATGCTTATTATATTCTTTCATATTCAATAATCTTAAAAACTTTATATTTTTTACTTTAAGTCCACACTCTTCAAAGACTTCTCTTTTTGCACAATCAACTATGGATTCCATGTACTCAAGATGTCCTCCAGGCCATGCATACTCACCACCTCCATGCTTATTTTTTCGTTTTCCCATTAAAACTTTCCCGTCTTTAAAAATCATCACACCGACACTTACTTTTGGAATTTTGTTTTCGTCAATCATATCTATTCTCCTAATTCTTTTAAAGCTTCTTCTGCATAAAAACGCACATTCGGGACGAGTTCGGTGTTTTCTAAATCTTCCATGGTAAACCATTTTGTCTCCACTCCTTTTTCATGATCCAAGACTGATTCTGACACAACATCATCATCTGTAGTCGCAAAATAAACAAAAGCAATATGCTCGTGGCTCTCACCTACTGGATGCCTACCCAAATATCTCGGTGGTATCAAATATTTATATCCCCTGTTTTTTTCTTCATCATCGGTAGGACCATGAGCATCGCCTGTGATTTTAATATCCAAGCCCACCTCTTCTTTGACCTCTCTGTATGCTGCCTCTATCGGATCTTCATCAAGCTCAATATGTCCACCTATTGAAAGCCAAAATTTAAATTTATCATGCACTCTTAAAAGAACTTTGTTTTTAT
>CAZCDN010000087.1:0-2052 GCA_964497725.1 uncultured Candidatus Saccharibacteria bacterium
ATAATTTGTGGAGCAATTATTTTCATTTGTGATTCATCAAAAAAATCATTCTTCAAACTGTTACAAATCCAACATGCCTTTGCAATATTTTTTAACTCATAGCCTACATCATTTTTAAGCCTATCTACGGTCATCCATTTTATTTTTTGATGCTTTGGACTTCTAAAAAATTTTTTAAATTTATTTATTTCAAAATTATTTCCATTATATATTAAAATAAAATCTCTTATTTTAATATATTCATCCATACTACTATTGCAATAAATGCAAATATCAGGTTGGTCGTGCCACCATTGTTTTAGAGTTTCTACTGTCAAATTAAAATTAATTCCTCTTTTAATTGCTCCTTGCCTAATATGTGATATAGCTCCATGTCCATATCTAAAATATCCTGCTTCTATTGCTTTTTCATATCCTTTTCTTAGCGTAGCTTTCCCTTTATCTGTTTTACTATATTTTTTAAAAGCAGCTTTACCTTTAGCAGATTGCCTGTATTTAACCGATACTTGCTTGGTGCAACTTATACAATATGAATTAAAACCATCACGCACCTGTGAGTTTTTGTAAAATTCAGAAACAGATTTTTCTATAGAACATTTACGACATTTTTTGTTTATAAATTTCCTCTATTGTATAATTACAGCTATATTTAATGTTAAGGACTTGCTCTATTGCGTCAATTTCATCTTCTTTGTAAACAAAAATTTTACAACTATCATTTTGTACAGATAAATTTTTTAAAAAATGAGAAGATTTAATATCAGAAAAAATAGTTCTAAGTGCGTCATTCATTGCACTTACTTCCTCACTGTTCAAAAAAACTCCAAATGAGAAATTCAATAAACTATTTTTTTTGAATTTCTTTATTTTTATATGAATCTTTTCTTTAAGGAGAATATTTTTAGTTGATACAACGATTAAATAAAACCCCTGCCTTTGTTTTGAAGATCTTACTATATTTATAATTTTATTATTATTTACACTTTTCATAAATATTTAGTAAGAAGTCTAACGATTTTGTGAACTAATACCCTGCCTGTTTATAATGATAAGGATAGTAAAAGTATAAAGATTACAAATATTTTTGGTTATTTAAGTGATTAAAAAATTTATTTCTTCACAGGTATTTGTGTTGGCAAAGTAGAATCTTCCTCTTCTTCTTCTTCAGGAAGCAGATCCTTGAGCGCGGGGAGCATTTTTTCAACCTCCTCAACATTCTTAAATCCAGTCACCAGCTTTCCGTTGATTACCATCGCAGGAAGCTTTGTGTCTTCTACGTCATAAATTGAAATGAGGGTTTTGACCGCAGAAAGATCAATATTGTAGTCAAATGAGTACACACGAAACTCTGGGTACTTTTCACGAAGTGCGGTGAGTACATACCCCTGTTTTGTACACTCTGCACAGTTTGATTCTGTCGTATAGAAGTACAGCACAAATACAGAATCCATCTTACAACGTTCGGTTATCTTTTTCATCAAAAGATAATCCTTGATTTGTAGAAGTGAGTAGAATTTTTTCAAATCTGAAATTTCTTCACTGTTACCGATGTTTTTTTCTGAATATTCAATCTTGTCTGCTAGAGTTCCAAGTTCTTTTGAGAGTGCAGTATTTGACACGTCCTTACAAGAAAGTTCTTGCAAAAGTGAGAACTGTGTCTCTGATGAAAGTATGTCTATTGAAATCTGATCTTGTATAGACTTGATTTGCTGAATTTTTTGATCAGAGAAAAAATTGGATACCCAAAAAGCAGCAGAAAAAATTCCAAGGGTTATAAAGAAAACTATAATATATCGCTTGCTATCCATATCAATAAAAAATATTAGTAATTAAGATTTAGGCTCTACGCGGCGCTCCATCGTCCAACTTGTTTCCTTTGAGCGTAGTGCATTCCAGACTGCCTTGAGAAGCCACAGTGGCGCAAGGAGACTATACGCAAAGACAAAATACAGCATATCCATAGATATTCGGTATTTCCCTTCTGACATACGTCGTCCGAGCAACAGTGCTATCACCACCATAGCATAAAGTATAACAGTCACAAAAATGATA
>CAZCDN010000088.1:0-1977 GCA_964497725.1 uncultured Candidatus Saccharibacteria bacterium
TTTTGTATTTGGATCACAAGAATGATTAAAGAATTGGCAATATCTTTTAGGATCTATCCACTCATTTTTTCCGACACCCACCCAATTCATACCAGCCTTCTCTGCTTGTGTCTTATTATTTATCAAAAATTTCTTCTTATCTCCTTTTATGATGAATACAATCTCACCTTTTTTGATTGGAATTTTTGCAAAAAGCCCTTTGTTGTGAAAACTACTCTCTCTTACTTCAATCTTTGTAGACATAATTTTTATACTTTTTTCTTTTTAATTTTTAATATTATTATTACTACTGTGTCGGAAATAAACATATACACAGGATAAATAAGTAAAGCAAATGAAATCTTTTCTACAGCAAATAAATTTAATGTATCTGCTATCCATGTACCAAACCATGCTTTAAAGCTTTCATTTTCAGGTCTTAAATATGATTTTCTGATAGTTGGTATTAAAGCAAATGAATCAATAAAGAGATTTGTGGTTAGAGCTACTACTGGATTATTGAAAATAATCCAAACTATAATACTTACAATTGCTCCTATAAGACAAATCATATCAGTCTTGTTATCAAGACCTCCCTCTCCGTATCTTATAGAAAAAATAGCAATAGAAAGTGGTCCTATAAATTCAATCAATGGAACCCATATTGTATTTTCTGCTCCAGAAAAAAAATAACTTAAAAAAAGAACCAGTCCCATTAGTGACCAAATCCACCAAGTAGTCCTACTTGGTTTTGACTCACCTCTTAATATTGACCTTATGTATACGACATATGCAATAAAGGCTATGAGACCTGCTAATATACCTAAATAAAATTTCCAATCCATGTGTATATAATACCATTTTTAGAAAAAATGAGAAATAAAGTTGCATAACTATTATATTTTGATACTATTCTATGTATATAAATAATTTTTTAAAAAAATGGTAGATTCAATAATTAGTACAAAAAAAATAGAAGATGCAGATGTAGTAATCCTAGGAGCTCCGTATGAAAAGACTACTTCAAGTCGTGGTGGTACAGGAAATGGACCAAAAGCAATAATGAAAATGCTTGATACAAAACTCGAGCTCTTTGATCGAAATTATAAAAAGATCGTGCGAGATTTTGTAGGTATAAATCACAAAGACTTAAAAGATATTAGTAAGCTTTCTCCGCAAAAAGCACTCCAAAAAATAGTAAATGAATCTACAAAAATACTCGACAAAGAAAAATTTGTCTTTCTTTTGGGTGGAGAACATTCTGTATCTTTAGGATTGCTTACAGCTCTTTCTAAAAAGTATAATCCAAAAGATGTGACTGTGCTTCAAATTGATGCTCATTGTGACCTGAGGAATGATAGCTCAGATTACAGTGATGATCCTTCAAACTTGGCTCACTCTTGTGTATTAAGACGTGTAAATGAACTTGGCTACCCTCTTGTGCAAGTAGGAATACGTACATACTTTAAAGGTGAATATGAATATTTTTCTGATAAGAAAAATAATATTACGGTATTTGAATGGAATGGTAAAAAAATATCAATAGAAGAAATATTGAAATCAATAAAGACAAAATATCTATACATCACTATCGATGTAGATGGTTTTGATCCTAGCGTAATGCCAGGGACAGGAACTCCAGTATCAGGAGGGTTAGAATGGTTTTATGGTCTTGAGCTTATTGAAAAATCTATCAAGAAATGTGAATTGATTGGTGCTGACATAGTAGAAGTCTCACCACAAAAAGATTCTGTGCTCACAGAATACAATTCTGCACAATTGATTTATTCTATTATTGCTCATAAATTTAGAAATAAATTAAAATAATAATAAATAAAAAAGACTACATACTATGTAGTCTTTTTTTTATTCTTAAAATTTAGTTCATATACTTACTAATTATTTGATTTGCTTCTTCTGGATTTGCTTTCATTTCTAAAAGTGCAGTGAGTATGAGTGGAGCGACGATTGTAGCGTCGGATTCAATTACAAACATGG
>CAZCDN010000089.1:0-993 GCA_964497725.1 uncultured Candidatus Saccharibacteria bacterium
TAATGCTTATGTTTTTTTTGTTCTTCTAGCCACTACGCACAAGTCCGACTTGTGCGTAGTATAGTTAGGGTTTGTTTGTTGTGGTAGAATAAAAATATGGATTCTGAAAATAAAATACATTCGCAAGGATCAGTATCTAAAGATACTTCTAATACATCTGTACAAGCTCTTTCGACAGCCTCAGGGCAGACTTGTCAAAATTGCAAAGCTGACTTTATTATTGAACCAGATGATTTTGCTTTTTATGAAAAAATAAAAGTCCCACCACCAACCTTTTGTCCTGAGTGTCGCATGCAACGGCGACTTGCTTGGCGAAATAGTATGTCACTCTTTAATCGCAAATGTGATTTGTGCGAAAAATCAGTTGTATCTTTATATGCGCTAGATTCTGGGATTACAGTATATTGCAATAAATGTTGGTGGAGTGATAATTGGGACCCAAAGGATTATGCTTTGGATTATGATTTTACCAAACCATTTTTTACTCAATACAAAGAGTTGATACAAAAAATACCACACATAGCCATGGTGAATGATGACGGTATAGCAAGCGTAAATTGTGAATATACCAATGATTGGTGGTTTGCAAAGAATTGCTACATGTGTTTTTCTGGATGGAAGATTGAGAATGTGATGTATAGTTTTTTTATTACAGCTGGAAAAGATTTGATGGATTGTATTGGGGTACAAGCAGACTCACAGTGGATGTATGAATGTGTAAATTCTGCGAGATCTTTTAATCTCAAGTATTCTGAGCTGTCTTCTCATTCTATGGATTCGAGCTTTTTGTATGATTGTAGAAATTGTGAGCACTGCTTTATGAGTGTAGGATTACGAAATAAAAAATACTGCTTCAAGAATCAAGAATATACGAAAGAGAAGTATGAGAAAATTATTTCTGAATACAAACTCGACACGCATACTGGTGTAGAGCGAGCAAAAAAGGAATTCCAGGAATTTGTTCTAAGTTATCCTCACAAATACTCTTTTATT
>CAZCDN010000089.1:1003-1925 GCA_964497725.1 uncultured Candidatus Saccharibacteria bacterium
GTAAAAATACAAAAGAATCTTTTTTTGCCAAAGGTAATGAAAATTTTAAATTTTGTGACTTTTCTTCATTTGCAAAAGATTCTTATGATCTTACTATGTCCGGAGAATTGAGTGAATGTTATGAGGGAGCAATAGTCGACCACTCTAGTAAAAATTTCTTCGGTCTTTTTTCTGTAAAGAGTAATGATATTTACTATACTCAGCATTGTCACTCATCAAAATACCTATTTGGCTGCTCTCAACTTCGAAGCTCAAAATATTGTATTTTAAATAAACAGTATACAAAGGAGGAATACGAAGAAATGATTCCAAAGATTATTGAGCATATGAATACAATGCCATATGTAGATAAAAAGGGGAATATATATAAATATGGAGAATACTATCCTATTGAACTTTCTGTATTTGGATACAATGAGACAGTAGCGCCCGAACAATTTCCATTCACAAAAGAACAAGCCGTAAAGAATGAGTTTAAATGGCAAGATAATCTTCAATGTACAAAAGGAAAGCAAACCCTGGAATTAAAAAATATCCCAGATTCAATTTTAGAAGTAGATGATTCAATTGCAAGAGAAATTCTTTCTTGTGCGGAATGTGATAGAAATTATAAAATCGTACCAAATGAATTAATTTTTTATAAGAAGATGAATATTCCAATACCGCATAGATGTTTTTATTGTAGACATCAAGCACGCTTAAAACAAAGGAATCCATTTAAACTTTGGCATAGACAATGTATGTGCGAGAAGGAAAACCATCAGCACGAAGGTAAGTGTGAAATTGAATTCGAAACTTCATACGCACCCGACCGTCCCGAAATAGTATATTGTGAAAAATGCTATCAGCAAGAAGTTATATAACGAATACTTAGGAGTTGAGCTCCTAAGTAAAAATATTCTGCAAGGGGAGTTCTTGTAGG
>CAZCDN010000090.1:0-1921 GCA_964497725.1 uncultured Candidatus Saccharibacteria bacterium
ACGTCAATCATATCGGTGATGAATATGTCGACAGTAACCAGGGAATAAAGTCTACACTCAACAGACACTGGTTCAATATGGGAGCAGTACCTTTTATTGTCAATGTAACAGTCTATCGCAATAGTCTATCGCAAACTCAAGGAACATGATGTAGTATCATCACTACAGTATGAAGAAAATTGAGTTACCGCTACATTCACGTTGGTCGTATAGCTTCTTTGCACTCATTCTTAGTGTGCTGGTGCTTTGGCAGTTACTACTGCCGGGGTATGTGATTTTGCTCGATTGGGTCCCGGGGCCGTATCTTTCTTTCTCCTATACCAACATTGGTTCTTTTGTGCAGGCACCGAGTAACCTGATTATCTATGGACTCAGTTTTCTTTTTTCTACTTGGGTGGTTCAAAAAATACTGTTGCTCGGACTCGTGTTTTCACTGTTCTTTATTCCACTAGTCTTTTATCCGTGGCGAAGGGAGACATGGGTACCCTACGCCACTTCCCTCCTTGCGGTTTGTAATCCTTTTGTGTATGAGCGATTGCTTTCGGGGCAGTGGCGAGTGCTTGTGGGATACGTATCGCTCTTTCCACTTTTTTACTTTCTCTTTCAGTGGAACACGGCGCGTACTTCGCGATCACTCCTCGGTGTATTTGCGACATTACTCGTCACTGGTATGTGGTCGATACATTTCTTGGCACTTGGTCTAGTGATCGTCGCTCTGTACCTCTTTGTACAGGTGGTCTTACTCATGCGTGAGAGAGCATATGTCTCTTTCTTCTCCCTTGCGAAACAATTAGTCATTGGCGGGGTTCTTTTCCTCCTGTGTAGTCTATATTGGATTGTTCCCTACACACAGAGTGAAACTGATGTCTTGGAACATTTTTCACACGACCACTTCACTGCTTTTGAAACAGCACGAGATGAGCGCCTCGGTGTCGTCCTCAATATCCTTACCATGCGTGGCTTCTGGGTTGAAAGACATGCATGGGGTGAGCAATTTATCTTGCCGGGTTCTAGTCCTTGGACTTTTTATCCAGCTATTTTGGGACTCTTGGTTCTGGTCTACTTCGGTTTTCGCGCGCTTGGAAGTAGTAGTAAGGAGCTCAGCCAACGTCGTTTTATATCAGTTGTGTTTCCTCTTGCAGTAGTGTTTGCTTCGGGTGTTTCGGCTGTTTTTATTTGGCAGATTAACTATTGGCTACTTGAGCATGTGAGCTTTTGGAATGGATTTCGTGAGACGCACAAGTGGGCTGGTGTGGTGGTGATCGTGTACGCGCTCCTGGCTGGTCGTGGTCTTTCCTATCTCAAGGAGCGTTTTGAAATGCGATATCGTACACCACTCCTTGTTTTTTGTACCATCCTCATTGCAATTACTCTCGCGCCGAAACTCTTTCTTGGACTCGGTGGACAAGTATCACCTGTCTGGTACCCAGAATCGTGGCGGGAAGTAGATAGTATTTTGGCGAAGTCGAGTGAGTGCAAGGCAGTATTCTTGCCCTGGCATCAGTACTACGCGGTATCGTGGAATAATGGTCAACTTTCAGGTAATCCAGCTATGGGGGCATTTGATTGTGAGGTGATTAGTGGCCAAAACACTGAGCTTGGCAACATGAAAGCCATTGGCGACCATATCGCCAACTATAGTGCTATTGAGAAAGCGGTGACGAGTAACGCTGAATCTCCCGAGCGTGTGGAAGAAGCCATAGAGGCGCTACGCGCCTCTGGTGTGAACTATATTATTGCCACCAGTGACTTAGTCGGTCGCGATATTTATCTCTATCCATTTTTACAGTCATCCGAGCTCTCTCTTATCTATGATAGCGCCAATCAAAAAGACGCGAGCACAACAAACAACATTCGCATATACCAAGTCTCCCATTAGAAAAGCTCCAAGGAAAGACACTGGGCATCAGTGTACCTATTC
>CAZCDN010000091.1:0-1799 GCA_964497725.1 uncultured Candidatus Saccharibacteria bacterium
ATGTAGATAAAAAAGCTACACTTTCTGATTTTGATAAAGTTCTTGGTTTTGGATTAGACTCACAAAAAGAAGAAATAGTGCCGAGTGAAATTCTGGAATTAGGAAATAAAAGACTACAAGCTCGTGCTGAAAAAGATTGGGCTAAGAGTGATGAAATAAGAGAACAAATAAAATCTTTAGGTTTCGAAATTAAAGACCTCGATGATACTTTTAGTATCAAAAAAATCTAAACTATTTCATCGAGTTCTACAAAGAATGTAGATCCTTTTCCTAATCCTTCTGATTCAATCCATACCTTACCATCGTGAGCTCTTACAATTTCTTTTGCTAAGTATAGTCCTAGTCCTGATCCACTAGTATTCATTCTTGCTCCATCTCCCCTGTTAAACTTTTGGAATAAAGTATCTATTATTTCTGGTGTGAGTCCCATACCCGTATCTTTTACAGAGAAAATTATCTTGCCATCTTTTTTAATAATAGATGTTTCGATATGACCTACTTTTGTATATTTTATTGCATTGTCTACAAAGTTTAATACTACTTGTCGAAGTTTTATTTGATCACCGTGCACATTGAATACTTCATTTTCTGGAGTTACATATTTTAATTCCAAGTTTTTACCTTTTGCATTTATAGATAGGTCTTTAGTTATACTTTTTACTAAAGAAGCAAAATCAAAATTTGCCATTTCGTATTTCATACCACCTTGTTCTATTTTTGATACATTTAATAAATCTTCTACTATAATCTGGAGATTATTACTAGATTGAAAGATTCTAGACACGGCATCTTTTGCTTCAGGATTTATATCTCCATAATCTCCTTCGAGAAGCATTGAAGCATAGCCCTTTATTGCAGTAAGAGGGCTTCTTAATTGATGAGAAGCAAGTGACAAGAATTCTGTTTTTAATCTGTCTAAGTCTTTTAATTTATCATTTGCTACACCGAGTTGTGAGTTTGATTTTTCTAATTCCAATTTTAACTGTTCAAGTTTTTCACGTTGTTTTATTTCTCTGCGTACACCACGTATTAGTAAATTTCCTAAAATAACTACAAAGACTAAAGTAAACAATACGACAATTCTTACATTTTGTATGTTTCTAATAAAAGCAATAGCAAGTACAAGTATACTCAAAGAAAATACCAAGGCTTGTACCCCTATCATTTTTATATTGAAAGCTTTAAATTCTACTATCATATAACCTAAAAATACGACGAATATTGGCATACTAAATAATCCTATTTGTGCAAGTGTCCAGTTTTCAGTAATACTACCTATGATATTACCAGAAGCAAAACTAAGTAGGAATAATACTACTCCTAGTGATACAAAAAATACTTGCTTCTTATCTGTTTTTTTTGATTGGAAATATTTTACAATACCAAATATAATTAACCAAAGAACATATCCAATTTCAAGTGCATAGACATAATACGTAGCCAAAAATCCTTCTGTAATATCTCTATAGCAATTAGTAAGATCAAAACCCTGCAACAGTAAATTTGTAGGTAAGAAAATGATTATAGGTAATATTGGTAAAAATAGAAAAAATTTGAGTTTTAAACTCGTGTCTTTTTTATTTACAAAGACATATATAAAATATACGGATATAGCATATACTAAAAGTTCCGCAAGTATAGTTATTGACCAAAAAAACATACTATAATCTGGTCTTTCTGTAGCCCATACTACAAGATCAAAAAATACCCAACCAGAAAAAGTAATCATCATAAATGCTAGGATATTGTTTAAAAGTACTCTTCTGCCTTGTGATACTATAAACCAGCCTACAAGTAAA
>CAZCDN010000092.1:0-1746 GCA_964497725.1 uncultured Candidatus Saccharibacteria bacterium
AGGGCAGGCTCCTTCGGCAAGCTCAGGACAAGCTCCTTCGACAAGCTCAGGACAGGTCCCAAAAGAACAACAAAGAAATGCATATGCTGACGCACTCTTGATTTTAAAAGAACACTCAAAAGTAAAAGGAGATGTGCATTTTTTTGCAGGAAATACTGATGATGCTAAAGCATATGTAGATTTTGGATTTACATTATCATTTACAGGAGTACTTACTTTTACAAATGATTATAATGAAGTAATAAAACAAACTCCACTCGATATGATTATGTCGGAAACTGATTCGCCGTATATTACACCTGTACCACATAGAGGGAAGAGAAATGAACCTTTTTATGTAAGAGAAATAGTCAAAAAAATTGCTGAAATCAAGGGCTTGGACGAGGAGCTTGTAGCAAAGACTTTGATAGAAAATGCTAAAAGAGTGTTTGGGATCTAGTTTTGACAGATGGTGGTTTTTCTGCTAATATGATAGGGTCTTGTTTGATATGTTCCTGAAAACATATCACAAACTCATTTATATGAGGGGAGGTCCGTGACAAGATAATTATAAAGTTAAAATAAACATTTTATGGAAGATGATAAAAAAATGGGTGTCTATGAAATTGGATACTTGTTTGTACCTACAATAGCTGAGGAAAATGTAGGAGGGGAAGTCACAAGACTAAAAGATTCGCTTGCAAAGCATGGTTCTGTATTTATTTCGGATGAATATCCAAAATCTATGGACTTGGCTTATCAAATGTCTCGTACTATTGCAAATAAAAAAGCAAAGTTTGACCAAGGTTATTTTGGTTGGATTAAGTTTGAAATGCCAGTAGACGAAGCTTTGAAATTAAAAGCTGTATTAGATATGGATGAATCTTTGATTAGATATTTGCTTATAAAGACAGTAAAAGAAAATACTATGTCTATAAAGCGTACTTATACAAAGACTGATTCTAAGAAAAAGAATTTCTCAGGTTCTAAGACAGATGAGAAAGAAGAGGAAGAGGGAGAAAAAGAAATTATAGATGAAGAGACTATCGATGAAGATATCGAAGCTCTTGTGGTAGAATAAAAGTATTATAAGTAATTGTTCTTGTTTTTAGGTTCTAGGAAATAAAAATTACTAGCAACTATAAACCTGTAACTAAAACTAATTTTATGTATTTAAACAAAGCATTGATAATAGGTAATCTTACTCGTGATCCTGAAATAAAAGCACTACCTTCTGGTATAAAAGTTTGTAGTTTTTCTGTAGCTACAAATCGTGTTTGGAAAGATCAAAATGGTCAAAAACAAGAAGCTGCAGATTTTCACAATGTTGTAGTATTTGGTCGCCAAGCAGAAACTGTATCTCAGTATATGAAAAAAGGTAATCAAGTGATGATAGAAGGAAGAATGCAGACAAGAAGCTGGGATGCACAAGATGGCACAAAAAGATATCGTACAGAAGTCGTAGCTGATAGAGTTCAATTTGGAACTCGACCAACAGGAGGGGATTCAAACTTTGGTAATTCTCAACCAAAAGCAAGTAATGAAAAAGAAGAAGACAATGGGCTCGATAGCATAGAATATCCAGAAGAAGACATAAATTCAGAAGATATTCCATTTTAAAAGATAAGGTAATAAATAAAAATGAAACAAGATTATTTTTCATCAAACAATATAAAATTCATAGACTATAAAGATATAGAACTATTGAAAAGATTTCTAGCTCCAAATGCACGTATTCTTTCTAAAAAGCGTACAGGTGTGACAGCT
>CAZCDN010000093.1:0-1726 GCA_964497725.1 uncultured Candidatus Saccharibacteria bacterium
CTAACGCTTAGACCATTGTGGGGCCTTACGAGCTTTCTTGAGACCGAATTTGCGTCTTTCTTTACTTCTAGGATCACGCTTAAGCATTTTTTCTTTCTTTAGAGTTGTATGCAGTTCTGCATCATATTTTACAAGAGAACGAGCAATTCCATGACGTACAGCTTCAGCTTGAGAATGAATACCACCCCCTCTTGTAGTTATTGTTACTTCAAATTTTTGTTTTATAAGAGATGTTACAAATGGATCTGTAACCAATTTTTGTAATGCATCTGTAGGAAAGTATTCTTTATAATCTTTACCATTTACAGTATATGAACTTTTAGTACTAGCTATCAATTTTACCATTGCAGTAGAAGTCTTTCTTCGTCCAACAGATCTTATATAATCTTTTTGTGTTTTTGTATCTTTCATTTCTTTATTCATTTACTTTTAAATTCTTCATCATAAGAGCACGAAGTTTATTAGCTGGTAGCATGTTGTATACAGCCAAGCGGTAAAGTTCTTCATATCCCTTTTTTGAAATTATCTTTTTATTTGTACTTATTTTCAATCCACCTGGATATCCTGAATATCTTTCGTGTTCTGTAGTTAAAAGTCTTTTTTCTGTCATTTTTGTTTTTGAAGCATTATCAATTACTACCTTGTTTACAGGCTTCAAGTTTGGAGTGTAATCAGGAGAATTTTTCCCCATCAATATTTTTGCAACTTCACTGGCTACTCGCCCTAAAGTTCGTCCTTCTGCATCAATTGTATAATTATTGTTTTTCATTTTGTAAAATATTAACTTCTAAATTTCTTATATAAATTCTATGACAGCCATAGCACTACCATCACCAAGTCTTTGTGGCAATTTTGTAATACGTGTATATCCACCATTTCTTTCTTTATATTTTGGCGCAATTTCATCAAAGAGTTTACCAGCTTCTGCTTTTCTTCCGTAAAGTTTTGAAATTATCAAACGTCTTGCTGACAAATTATCTTTAAGACAAGTAGTGATCATCTTCTCAACCATAGGTCTTAGTTCTTTTGCTTTTGCAAAAGTAGTCTCAATGCGACCGTGAGCAATCATAGAAAGAACCAAGCCTTTCATTAAAGCATTACGTTGATTTTTTTCGCGTCCAAATTTTCTCTTGTTGTTGTGGTGTCTCATAAAATGATTTTTATATTTCTATTCTTTAAGGCTAATATCGAAATTTTTCAAAACTTTTTTAATTTCTTGAATTCCTTTTTCTCCAATACCTTCCAATTCTAATAAATCTTCCTTTTTCTTTCTTGCAATACCTCCGACTGTACGAATATTTGCACTATCTAATGCATTTAATGTGCGAGTAGATAAATCAAGTGTATCGATACGAGTCTTTAGTATATCAGCAATTTCTCCATCTTCAGCTTCTTTTTTTACTTTCTTTTTATCATCAACTACTTCGTCAGAATTTTTTTCTTCTTTATCTTTAATCAATTCTTTTACTGCATCTTCACGAGTCTTTACACTAAAACCAACGATTGCTTGCAATTGTTCTACCATTATCACTATAGACTTTTCAAGAGCTTCACGAGCAGTCAATGTACCATCAGTCTCAATAGTCATTCGTAGACGATTGTGATTTGTCTTGTCACCTACACGCATATTTTCTACTTCATACATTACGCGTCTTATTGGTGTAAATATAGCATCTACAGAAATAGAACCAATTTCTGTTTTTGTTTTTTGATGCATATCTTTTGG
>CAZCDN010000094.1:0-1647 GCA_964497725.1 uncultured Candidatus Saccharibacteria bacterium
GATAAGCGTATATTTTTTTTATTTTTTACCATAATTTGTATTATAGCAAAATGTAGATAATTTAAAAAATTAGTGCTTAAAATGGCGAATACCAGTTGTAACCATTGCCATATTTAATTCATCACATTTATCTGTAGAAAGCTGGTCATTTTTTGAGCCACCTGGCTGTATTACAGCTGTAATACCAGCATTGCCTGCTGTCTCCACACAATCAGGGAAAGGAAAGAATGCCTCTGATGCCATTACTGCACCAGTGACATCAAAACCAAAATCGCGAGCTTTATCGAGCGCTTGTTTTAATGCATCAATGCGAGATGTCTGACCACAGCCCATTGAAAGCAATTGCCCATTTTTTACAATAGTAATTGCATTTGATTTTATGTGTTTTGCTACGAGATTTGCTATTAGTAAATCTTTTTCTTCTTGTTCATTTTGTTTTCTTTTTGTCACACAAGTGAGATCATTTTTATTTTCGACTTTAGTATCACGGTCTTGTACGATGACACCTGAAAGACAAGTCTTTATTTGAGATTTTGGCAGTACTGGATTATTCCATTTTAGTATACGTATATCTTTTTTTTGCTCAAGTATTTCAAGTGCCTCTTTATTATAATCTGGAGCAATTATTACTTCAACGAAAAGTTTTGTCTCACGTATCATTTCTGCTATTTCTTTTGTAATTTCTCTATTTGATGCAAGTATTCCACCAAAAGCTGATACAGGATCTCCTGCATAAGCTTTTTTGTAGGCTTCTGTTATATCAGAGTCGATTGCAAAACCACAAGCATTTGTATGCTTTATGATTGCAAATGCTGGCTCACTAAAGTCATACGGAAGAGCTATAGCTGCTTCTGTATCTATAAAGTTATTGTAAGACATTTCTTTTCCGTGGATTTGTTCCCAAGATTTTGAAATATCACCGACAAAAGTAGCATTTTGATGAGAGTTTTCTCCGTAGCGCAATTGTGAGCCTTGAAAATAACTTCTAATAGCAAAATCATAGTTACTCGATACTTCAAAGGCACATCCTGCTAAGTATTTTCTTTCTTCATTTGTAGTACCTGCACCACTCTCAAGAATTTTTTGTAAATATGAGTACTGATTCTTTGATGGTACTATGACTACGTCCTCAAAATTTTTAGCAGAAGCTCTTATGAGAGCAATGCCCCCAATATCTATTTTTTCAATAATGTCTTCATGGCTTGCTCCACTTGAAAGTGTATCTTCAAATGGATATAAGTCTACAATTACTAAATCTATCTCAGGGATATCATGTTTTAAAGCTTCTACTCCGTGCACAGTATTTCCGCGGATTTTTAAAATACCTCCAGCTATTTTAGGATGCAAAGTTTTTACACGCCCATCAAAAATAGAAGGGAAGTCTGTAATTTCTTCTACTTCAGTGACATCGATTCCTAATTCTTTTATAAATTTTGCTGTACCCCCAGTCGATATTATTTGTACTTTATTTTTATCTAACAATTTTACTATCTCATCGAGACCTGTCTTGTCAAAAACTGATATTAATGCTTTCTTAATTTCTTTTTTCATATTATTTGTCCATTGCTTTTTCTATGCGCTCAAGGGCGATGATAAATGATGCTCGACGTAAATCTGTATTTAGTGTATTTGCTTTTTCAAATATCT
>CAZCDN010000095.1:0-1576 GCA_964497725.1 uncultured Candidatus Saccharibacteria bacterium
TTATTTTGAAAAATTTATCACTGATTTTGAAGAACTTATATCAAAAAAAGACATAGCTGCTGTCGTTACTGAACCAGGGATTATTACAGGTTGGGGGTCAACTTCTATTGCTTATCCAGGGTTCTTAAAAAAGATTAGAGAAATAACAGAAAAGTATGAGACTCTTTTAGTTATAGATGAAGTTGGTACAGGGTTTTCTCGTACAGGGAAACTTTTTGCTATAGAGCATGAGAATATTGTTCCAGATATGCTCGTCTTAGCAAAAGGAATATCAAATGGTACGCAAGCCATAGGTACTGTTATTGGAAAATCAAAGATTTTCGAACCTGCTTTTAATGATGCTGTACTTGTTTCGACATTTGGATGGACTCCAATTGCTTGTGCTTCTGCTTTAAAAACTTTACAAATTCATCAAAGAGATAAGGTTTGGGAAATGGCTGAACAAAAAGGTAAATATTTAAAAGACAAATTAAGTGAACTTATAGGAGATAAAGTAATAGCCGTTCGAGGTATGGGTATGGAAATAGGCTTAGAATTTAAAAATCCAGAAATTTGTCAAAATGTCCAAAAAGCATGTTTTAGAGATGGTCTTCATGTGATAGTTGGAGGTGTAAACAATATGCAAATTATGCCACCCCTTACAATACCTCAAGAGTTGTTGGAAAAAGGGTTAAGTATACTTATAAAAAATATAAATCAACAATAGTTATATCTACACACTCGAATCATTGGGATTTTTATAATAAAATCTTTGGTAAGCTACTTAGGAGCTCAACTCCTAAGTAAGATATAAAGAGTAGAATAAAAAAAGCTTAGCACTACGCTAAGCTTTTTTAAATTCTCCTTCAAATATTATTTCTTCTAAATTTTTTCTACCACTTGGTTCTTCGCGAGATTGTAGTTTTTCTGGAAGGTCTTCAATGTTTCCAAGCTTGCCTATTGCAACCATCGCTTCTACATTGAAATCATCAGGAATATTTAAATCATTTTTAGCTTTTATATAATCAAAGCCACCCATTCCGTGAGCTATCAATCCTATTTTTGTACATTGTAATGCCAAGTTTTCCCAAGCAGAACCAGTGTCAAAAGAATGAGTAGGCGAAGGATCTCCTTTGTCATTGTTTTTGTTTGATACTATTACCACGAGAACTGAAGCATTTTTACACCATATTTGATTTCCTTCTACTAATAATGAAAAAAGTTTTTCAAATGAAGGGGTGTCTCTATGTGCATATATAAATCTCCAAGGTTGGATATTGCTTGCAGACGGAGCCCATCTTGCAGCTTCAAAAACTGTAAATAATTCTTCTTGACTGATACTTTCTCCTGAAAGAGCACGAGGAGAATATCTATTTAAAAATATATCATCAATATCATAATCTGTTTTTCTTTTGTTTATTTCTTTCATGTAGATACTATAGCATTTTTAATAAAATAGTGTACTTTATTTATAATATTGTTTCTATTTACAATATATCAAATATATGTTATTTTGTATAAAAAAATGCAACTATGACAAAAGAATCTTACAAAGGTATCTCAATTTTCAAGGAAAGTGGAGAAGAGCAAAGAATTA
>CAZCDN010000096.1:0-1527 GCA_964497725.1 uncultured Candidatus Saccharibacteria bacterium
ATTTTTTATTTGACTTGCAAATGACTCTTTCGTCACTCAGTTACGGATTCAAAATTGGAGAAATTCCAATTCCGACTAGATATGATGAAGAATCTTCCACAATGACATTAAAAAAAGGAATAAAATTCCTGTTTGAAACTATTTTTCTTTTGTTAGCTTATATTCTTAGCAAAAGAGGGCTATACAAAAACAAAATGTTTAAAAATGAAATCCATAAATGATGAAATCAAAAACGAATCTTAAGTTGCTTATCACAGGTTCTTCTGGACTAATCGGAACATACCTTAAAGAGGAAATGCTAGCTTCAAGAGAAGCATTTAATTTTATAATACTAAAACCAACTCATAAAGAGCTTGATATTTCAAATTCAAAAGAACTCAAACAGTATTTTAAAAATAATAAACCAGACTTAATCATTCACTGCGCAGCTCATCGAAACGCTACTACAGCTGAAGATCAGCGGGGGGATAAATCAGGAAGTGTCTGGAAAACAAATGTTATTGGAACAAAAAATATTGCTGAGCAAGCGAAACTTTGTAATGCATATCTTATTCATATTTCAACTGATTATGTATTTGCTGGAAGAAAAGAAAATCAAGGACCATTTGAAGAAAGTGCTCCGATTGAGCGAAATGACCGATTTCTTTCTTGGTACGGAATAACTAAAAGAGAAGCTGAACTTCTAGTTATAAGCATACTGCCATCAGCTTCAATTATTAGAATTAATAACATTGCAAATCCGAAAAATCAAGGTGAGCTTGACTACATTGGAAAAATTTTATGGCTTTATAAAAGAAAGAAGTTATATCCTCTTTTTATTGATCAGCAAATTTCACTAACATACTTACCACTTTTAATAAATATTATTAGATTTTTGCTAAATGCAAAAAAGTCTGGAATTTTTCATGCTTCTAGTTCTAACACATGCACACCTCATGAGCTAGCTGAACATCTGATTGAAAAAAAATATAATAAGAAGATTAAATTAGTTCACGCAAGTATTGATAGTTTTTTGATAAAACATCCTCATAGATATCCAAAATATGGAGGACTCAGTTCAAAAATTTCTGAACAGAAACTTGGTGTAAAGATTCTAAGTTGGCAAGAAATTATTGATACATATCTAGATTGATAAAATTATTTTTTTCTTAATCTTAATGCAACTGATCCTCCAAAAAGATTAAGAAAATCAATTGAACCAATTTTATCTAATATTTCATCAAAAAGAACTGAAAGTTTTAGCGGAATAAAAGTTGGAAAAATAGCAAATTCAGTACTCTTCCAATTAAAAGATGTAAAAGGATGGTGATTACTGGAAAGCTGAAGCGGGTTTATTGCCCATTCTCCAGGAGAGTCCCCAGCCTTTTTTTTGAAAAAAGGGATAGATTTAATTAAGAAGACAATGGGGTTTAAAATATTAGGCTCATAAAAAAGAGCATTTGAATCAGGTTTTAGTACTCTGTGAATTTCTTTCAAAGCATCGAGAACATTTAAATGATGTAAAATATAGAATCCGCAAACTAAGTC
>CAZCDN010000097.1:0-1516 GCA_964497725.1 uncultured Candidatus Saccharibacteria bacterium
TTTCAGATATTTCATTTTCGCTTGATACCAATTCTCCAGATACTCCCTTTATGTCGATTCTCCATCCTGTAAGTTTTGCTGCAAGTCGTACGTTTTGTCCACCTTTACCAATAGCAAGAGAAAGCTGATCATCAGCTACTTCTACGACAGCCTTGTGGTCTTCTTCATTTATATCTATATCAAGAGCTTTTGCTGGAGATAGAGAATTTCCTATAAAGTTTACAGGATCTTCTGTCCAAGGGATGATGTCGATTTTTTCTCCACCCAATTCTCCCATTACAGTAGTCACACGACTTCCTTTTTGTCCTACGCAAGATCCTACTGGATCGATGTGTTCATCATTTGAAAATACTGCAATCTTTGAACGAGAACCCGGTTCACGAGCAACAGATTTTATTTCTACTATACCACTCGCTATTTCAGGAGCTTCTATTGCAAAAAGTTCTTCCAAGAATTTTGGATGAGTACGAGAAAGTTTTAGATTTACTCCACGAGGTGTTTCTTCTACTTGGTATAGATATGCACGAATACGATCACCGCGACGGTAAAATTCTCCAGGGATTTGTTCTTCTCTTGGCATAATACCTGTAGCACGAGCAAAGTCGATATATACCATACCTCTTTCTACTTTTTGAATGTACCCATTTATAATTTCACCTTCTTTGTCTCCGTATTCATCAATAATAGAACCACGTTCTGCTTCACGGATTTTTTGTATGATTACTTGTTTTGCTGTTTGGGCTGCTATACGTCCAAAGTCTTCCATTGCTTCAAGAGGGAATATGATTTCTTCTTCTACTTCAGCACCACTTTTAATCTTTTTAGCGTCAGCTACCATTATATGGTGCTCAGAATTAAAGCGTACACGTTCGTCGCCTTCAGCTACTTCTTCTTCCTCTTCTTCAACATCCTCATCTACTATTCGCACAAGAGAGTCATCTACTACTATCTTTACTTGGTAAAATTCTGTCGCACCTGTTTCTTCATTGAAATGAGCACGGATTATTTGTCCTTTTTTCCCATAGTCTTTTTTGTATGCAGCAGCAAGTGCTTGCTCGATAGCCTCGATAATTTTTTCTTTCGGTATTTTTCTCTCTTGCTCTAGTTGTTCGAGAGCAGATCTCATTGTTTTTACATCTAACATATATTTGATTTTACTAAATTTTTAAAAATAAGGCATAGCCTTGTTTTAACGTCGTTCGAATGCTGTAAGTATAAATACTTACGCACTTCTCTCTAGTTAAAATAAAAGCCCGGTTCTTTCGACGGACTTGTAAATATATTATACACCAAATTCCCATGTTTTGCAAACAATCCCCATGTTTTATGTTGTCAATAAAATACTATCTATGGTATAATAAATCTATGGATGAAAATAATACTCAAATAAATAATATAAATACAGAACCAAATTTTGAACCAGTAAATACTGTCTCAAACACCGAAGATCATACAGATAAAAAATTATCAAAAAGAAAGATAATTTTCATACTCGTTGCCGTATTCGTAGTATTTG
>CAZCDN010000098.1:0-1516 GCA_964497725.1 uncultured Candidatus Saccharibacteria bacterium
CAAAATATGAAAATGAAATAGCAAAAACAGGCGCAGAAGCAAAAACACTTTCAAGTCATATAAGAGAACTAAATCTCACGCGTAGTAAGCTTTTAAAACAAGTAGAACAGATAAATAGCCAAATAAAGCTTGCAAACAAAAATATAAATACCATTTCAGAAAAGATACTTACAAAAGAAGAACAAATATCTTTATCTAGAAAAACTATTGCAAAAACTTTTTACGACCTATATCAGTTGGATCACACAGACCCTCTTGAAATTATAATAAAAGAAGGGAACTTGAGCGTATTAAGTAATGAGTACAACAATAGAATACTCATAGGTAATAGACTAGATTCTTTTATCAATACTTTAAACAACATAAAAGCAAGCTTAAATCAATCAATTAAAGACGAGGAGGCAGAAAAAAATAAACTAAACGAATTGAATACAAAGCTTTCTCTGGAAAAAAAAGCCGTTGATCAAAGTAAGGCTGAAAAAGATTCATTATTAAAACAGACAAAAAATCAAGAAGCAGCCTATCAAAAACTTCTAGCGGAAAATAAAAAACGTCTTGAAGAATTTGAAAAAGATTTGCGTGATTATGAAACTCAATTAAAATTTATTTTAAACAATACACTCTTACCAGAAAAAGGAAATGGTGTACTTGCTTGGCCACTTCAAAAATTTTTAATTACTCAGCTTTTTGGTAAAACTTCATCGTCTGCAAGACTTTATGCATCAGGTAGTCACAGTGGTGTAGATTTTGGTGTACCAGTTGGCACACCGATATATGCAGTCGCTGATGGTGTAATTGAAGGCGTAGGAGATACTGATGCTCAATGTAAAGGTGTATCTTTTGGTAAATGGGTCTTTATAAGGCATACAAACGGCCTAGCGACCACTTATGGGCATATGTCAGCTACATCTGCGATAAAAGGGAAAGAAGTAAAAAGAGGTGAGCTTATAGGCCTTTCTGGCAATACAGGGCACTCCACAGGTCCACACCTTCACCTGACTGTATATGCAGGCCAAGGTGCTGAAGTGAAAAATGTACCTACAAAATCTGCTTACTGTAAAGGGGTATACCTAACCATGCCCATAGCTCCAATCAGTGCTTATCTTGACCCAATGCTTTATTTACCTAAAGCTAGTTCAAATCTTTACAAAAAAGGTATATAATATACTTATGAAGAATAGAAATTTTTCTGGAAAAATCAATATAGCTTTTCTAATACTTGTATTCATCATATTTTATGTGCTTTTTAAAATCGACATAAAAGAAAGTATACAATCAGAAAGATTTCAAAAGAATATAAAATACTTTAAAGAAAGTGTTTTCAAGATCAAAGATTCATTTTTTGCACAAGAAAAAATTGATGGATTTCTTAATAATGTACTAGAAAATGATTTTAATCAAAATACATTAATCGATTCTAAAAACTCAAACATAATTCAAAATATTTATTCAAAGAGTTTAGAACAAGATCTAAGTATTCCAATTACAAATCCAGAACTAAACAATAATACTAATT